>JACDBQ010000209.1 GCA_013694845.1 Acidobacteriota bacterium | reverse complement strand
CCCTCGAGCGCAAGTTCCGGCTTGCCGCGAGGCACCACGCTGAGGGTCACGCGCTGATCGATCCCGAGCCACGTGCGCGCCGCGCGGGTCAGGCCCGCCGCGTCAGCGCGCCTGTAGCGCCCGAGGTCCTGGTCGAAAAACGAGGCATCACCGAGGAACACGTTGTAGGCATTCAGCTGGTCCGATTTGCCGCCGAAGCCGCCGACTGTCTGGAGCCGGGAGATGAAATGTGCTTCCGCCTGGGCGACGCCCCGCTCGATTTCGGCAGGCGTGGGTCCGCCAGCCGCCACCCGCTGCATCTCGCGGGTGATGGAGGCCTCGACCTCGGCGAGCGTGTGCCCCGGCGCGGCGGTCGCGACCACCTGAAAATACCCCGACAGCTCCCGCGAGTTCTGCGAAGCCGCCACTTCAGTCGCGATGCGCTGCTCGTAGACCAGCGCGCGATACAACCGGGATGTCTTGCCCCCGGCGAGAACGTCGGCCACGAGGTCGAGCTCCGCATCCTCGGGCCCGAACAACCGGGGCGAGTGCCACGCCAGGTACAGCCGGGGCAGTTCGACGCGGTCCTCGATCACGAGACGTCCCTCGCGCACGCGGGGCGGAGGTGGGGCCGGCGCGACCGGCGCCGGTTTCACACCAGGCGGCAGCGAGCCGAAGTACTCCTCCGCCAACCTGAGGGCGTCGTCCACGTCAATGTCACCCGCGAGCGCGAGGGACGCATTCTGCGGGTGATAGTAGGTCTGGAAGAACGCGCGGACGTCGTCGGCGTTCGCGGCGCGCAGATCCTCGGCTGCCCCGATCGTCAGCCAGTGATACGGATGGTCTGGCGGATAGAGCTCCGCGACGAGCGCCATCCCCGCGAGGCCATAGGGGCGGTTCTCATAGTTCTGCCGGCGTTCGTTCAGCACGACTTCACGCTGGTTGGTGAACTTCGCGTCGGTCAGCGCCGGCAGCAGGTACCCCATCCGGTCCGATTCCATCCACAGGGCCAGTTCCACGGCGTTGCTGGGCACGACCTCCCAGTAATTCGTGCGGTCGGCGTTGGTGGATCCGTTGAGCGACGCCCCCGCCTGCTGGAGGGGCTGAAAATACCCATGGTCGTAGTGTTCCGAGCCTTCGAACATCAGGTGTTCGAACAGGTGCGCGAAGCCGGTCCGGCCAGGCACTTCGTTCTTCGAGCCCACGTGGTACCAGACGTTGATCGCGACGATCGGGCAATTGCGGTCCTGATGGACGAGCACGTCGAGACCGTTGTCGAGCGTGCGGCGGGCGAAAGGGATGTTCATCAGTAAGCTATCAGTGCGCGTTCGCGGCGCGGGTCCGCTCCCCCGCGAAGCTTCCCGGTCGCCGGATCGATCCCAACCGCGACGATGCCGGTGGAGATGCCGTACGGAGGGCGGAGCCGGACGATGTGTCCGCGCGCGCGAAGCTCTTCGATGACCGCAGGGGCAACCGTTCGTTCCACTTCGAGCACTCCTGGCTGCGCGCGGTGGTCGTCGAAGGAGCTCTGCGGATGCAGCGAGTTCACCCGCGGCGCTTCGATCGCCGCCTGCACATCGAGCCCGAAATCGATGATGTTGAGAAGGACCAGCAGGATCTGCTGGTCCTGGCTGTCGCCGCCCGGTGTGCCGATGGCGAGAAACGGCCTGCCCTCCTTCAGGACGACCGTGGGCGTCAGGGTGGTGCGGGGACGCTTGCCGCCGGCGAGCACGTTCGGGCTGGCCGGGTCCAGGCGAAACGCCTGCATCCGATTGCTCAACGGAACGCCGGTATCTCCCGCGACGAAGGCCCCGCCGAGGAGCCAGCCGGAGCTGGGGGTCGCGGAAAACAGATTGCCTTCCTTGTCGACGACCTGCAACGAGGTCGTGTCACCCGGCTCCCGCGAGGACTCGCCCGTGAGCTGGGCGGCGACCAGCGGCAGGGTCGCCGCGCCTCGTCCAGGATCGCCCGGCCGGTTTTCCATGCTGGCGCGTCGGGGATCGATCAACGTTCGACGCAGCGACGCATAGTCCGGAGAGAGCAGAGCCGCACCAGGCACTGTCACGAAATCGGGGTCCGCGTAGTACTGGTCGCGATCGGCATACGCGAGCTTGATGGATTCGACGATCGTGTGGAGCGCATCGGCGGATCCGACTCCCATCCTGGCGAGATCGAAGCCTTCGAGGATCTTCAACGCCTGGAGCAGCACCGGCCCCTGGTTCCAGAACCCCGCCTTGTGCACGGCGTAACCCCGGTAGGTCACGGTTGCGGATTCCTCGACCTTGCCCCGGTAGGAGGCAAGGTCGTCCTCTGTCCATACGCCACCTGCGGCGCGCACGGCCGCCGTCATGCGCTGCGCGACGGAGCCTTTGTAGAAGGCATCGCGGCCGGCATTGATCGCCTGCGCGCGCGTGGCTCCAGCCGTCCTGGCCGACTGTTCGGCCGCCGCCAGCACCCGGAGCGTAGCGGCGAGATGCGGCTGGCGGAACATCTGACCGGCCGCCGTGACCTGGCCGTCGGGATAGTAGGTGCTGATGGAAGACGGGTACGGTTCGGAGGCCTTTCGTTCGGAGGTCAGATAATTCTGCAGAAAGGTGTACATCGGGAAGCCGTCGGCGAGCTCGATCGCGGGCGCGAGTACTTCACCGAGCGACTTCGTACCGTAGTGCTCCAGGGCAAGCGCGGCGGCGTCGACCACCGCTGGTATCGTCGCGCCGTTCGGACCATTTCCGGGGATGGCGGTCTGACCGGCGAACATGGCGGGCGACGCGGCCTTTGGCGCGGGCCCCTGGCCGTTGATCACGACCACCCGTTTCTCCCTGGCGGAGTAGATGATGATCGGCGCTTCGCCGCCGAGACCGAAATGGGAAATCTCGACGACCGCCGCCGCGAAGATCGTGGCGACGCCAGCGTCGATTGCGTTGCCGCCCGCCGACAGGATGCGGGCGCCGGCGTCGGCCGAGAACGTCCGGCCCGCCGCCACGACAGCGCTGTCCGCTCGCACTTCCGATCGCAAGGCCGCGGGTACCTGGCCGGCCGATACCGTGATCTGCGCACACGCAGCAACCGCTGCCGCGGCGCTGAGTCGGACGGGTGAAAATCGCAATTTCACAGTTGCATCCTACTGGCAATCTCCCCCATCGTAAACGCGAAATGACCGCGAAACGCATGCTGGCGCTCGTCGCCGCCGCGCAGTTCCTCGGGATGACGTTGTGGTTCTCAGCTACGGCTGCCGCACCCAGGATTGCACAGCACTTCGGCCTGAGCCCGGTGGAAACCGCATGGCTGACGATCGCTGTTCAGGGAGGCTTCGTGGCCGGCACGCTCGGCAGCGCCCTTCTGAATCTGGCCGATGTCGTCAATGCGCGGCGCCTCTTCGCGGTCGGATGCCTCGCCGGTGCGGTGGCGAACGCCTCGGTCGTATTCGGAGGCAGCGCCACCACCATCATCCCGCTTCGATTCATGACCGGGGTCGCCCTGGCGTGCGTCTATCCACCGGGAATGAAGATCGCCGCCGGTTGGTTCAAGGAGCGCCGAGGCACCGCGCTCGGCATCCTGGTTGGCGCCCTGAGCCTCGGCTCTGCTTTCCCTCACCTGCTCTCCTGGAGCGCGTCCACGGTTCCGTGGCAATCGTTGATGCTGGCGTCATCGGCCATGGCGTTGCTGGGTGGCGCGATCGTCTGGCTGGTGGTGGCGGACGGGCCGCACGTGACCGCGTCGGCGCCGTTCGATTCGCGGGCCGTCGGCACGGTCATCCGCGACCGCGGCGCGCGGCTGGCAACGCTCGGATACCTGGGGCACATGTGGGAGCTCTACGCGATGTGGGCCTGGATCCCCTCGTTCGCAGCCGCCTGGCTGTCGCAAGCGCGCAACGGTGCGGCCGCGGCTGGCTCGATGATCGCGTTCATCGCCATCGGCAGCGGAGCGGTGGGCTGCGTGTCGGCCGGAATCTGGGCCGACCGCTTCGGCAAGGCCAGGATCGCCCGGGCCGCGCTCATGTCGAGCGCGGTGTGCTGCGCCGCCGCCGGATTGTTGTTCGGAGGACCGCTTTGGGTACTCGTGGTCCTGGCGATGATCTGGGGCTTCGCGGTTGTCGCCGACTCCGCGCAGTTTTCCGCGCTGGTCACCGAGCACAGCCCGAAAACTCACGTGGGAACGGCGCTCACCCTGCAAACCTGCGCCGGCTTCCTGTTGACGATGGTCAGCATGCAACTGCTGCCCGTCCTGGCGGCGAGGCACGGCTGGCAATGGGTCTTCATGGTGCTGGTGCCAGGCCCGGTCCTGGGCGCGTGGGCGATGGGGAGGCTTCGATCTATTTGATCTGCGTGAGCGGGATTGGCCGTTTCACATTGCCGGCATTGAAGTTCGTCACGGCGATCTGCGACGCCAGGCGCTCGGCCGCTGAGCGGAAGGCCTGGGCAGCGTCGGACTTCGGATCACCCACCACGATCGGTACCCCCGTGTCGCCGCCGATCCGGATCGGTTCGTAGATGGGCACTCGCCCGAGGAAGGGCACTCCGAGCTCGGCCGCCAGAGCCTCCCCGCCCCCCTTGCCGAAGATGTCGCTCTCGTGGTGGCACGAGGGGCAGGCGAAGTGGCTCATATTCTCCACGAGGCCAAGCGTGGGGATGTTCAATTTCTGATACATGCGGACCGCGCGTCGTGTGTCGGCGACAGACACCGTCTGCGGCGTTGTCACGACGACGCTGCCCGACACGTGGACGGTCTGACTGAGGCTGAGCGCGATATCGCCGGTACCAGGGGGCATGTCCACGATCAGGTAGTCGATCCCGGTCCACCGCACTTCCCGGAAAAACTGCTGAATGACACCATGCAGCATCGGGCCGCGCCAGATCACCGGGGAGTCGTCGGTGGTCATGAACGCCATCGAGACGAGCTGGATCCCGTACTGCTCCGCCGGAACGATCTTCTGTCCATCGGTCTGAAGCTGCGTGCTGATGCCGAGCATGATCGGGATGTTCGGACCATAGATGTCCCCGTCGATCATTGCGACACGCGCGCCTGCCTGGCTGAGCGCGATGGCGAGGTTCACCGCCACCGTGGTCTTGCCAACCCCCCCTTTACCGGCGCCGACCGCGATGATGTTCTTCACCCCTTCGACCGGCGCCTTGTTGATTTCCGGGGAGATGGCCGCCCTCACCTGCGCGGTCATGTCGACTTGGACCGCGGCAACCCCCGGCACCCTGGCGACGAGGTCGTGCGCCAGGCTGCGGATGTTCTCTCTGGCCGACGACGTGGGCGTGGCGAGCTCGATGGTGAAGAAGACGCGCCCACCCTCGTCGATGCGCAGGTTCTTCACGAACTTCAGCGCGACGATGTCGCGGTTGAAATCAGGATCCCGGACGGCACTGAGCGCCTGAAGAACGGTCGCCTCGGTAACGGTATTCATGGATAAGGCGATTGTACTCGCGGCTGTCGGCAGCGTGGTCTTCCGAGGTGCGGGCTGCTGCTCGGGGATCAGTGCTCGTGCTGGTCGGCAATCTCGCCTGCGAACGGCAGTTTGAACCGCTCCCCACGGTAGGCTTTGAAGATGAGCAGCAGCCAGGCCCCCACCGACACCACCGGGATGACGACCAGAGCGAGCAGCCACCCGAGGAACGGGATCGCCAGTGTCACGAACCACGCAAGTGACAGCCCGCCGAAGGTGATGATGGACTGCAAGGCATGGAAACGGACGAACTTGTTCGAGGGCTCTGTCACCAGGAAGAACGCACCCGTTATCCAGCCGAGTGAATACGCAAGCGCGCCGGCCATATTCTGATCGAGCCCACTCGAAGTCTTTTCCATTCCGCTCCCAGTCTCATGCGGGCGTCGCGCCGGGCTGCTAGGGCCTCGCTCCCACGAAGACCGCCCGTGCCTCGTTGTGCAGCAGCACCCAGAGGGCGTAGACCCCGAGCGCCGTACCGAACGGCAGCACGAACAGGTTCGGGACGCTCAGCCAGAGAACGGCCGATCGCCCCGCGGCCTCGTGACGTCGCAGCGCCCGGCCAGCCCACGCGTTGGCAGCCCCACCCAGCAGCAGCGCTGCCGCAAACACTCCGAACGTAAATGCCGTCACACCGGAGGCGACCCGGTCACCCGTATTCATCAGCCCGATCGCCAGTGCCCCGACAGCGAGCAGCAGCAGGGCTGCACCGAGCAGCAGGCCGATCGCACCCCATGTGAGCTGGAGGATCCCGAGAAGACGCAGATGTGAACGCATCAACCGGGTCGATCGGGTTTATCGGACACTGATCCGTACTTCGACCAGCGTAGGCGCCGCCCCGGGCGGCATGATGCTGAACCGGAATCTGGCGCCGGGACGGACCCCCGCGGGCACACGCAGCCGCAGCTGGTGGTGTGACGCCACATCCCCCTCCCCATCACAGGGGATGCACCACTGCTCCCAGATCTCGCCGCGGCCACCGCAGGCCCGGCACGTCTGCCGCAGGGGAATCTCGAGCGGCACCGACGTCCCCCAGAACGCTTCTTCGGCCGTCACTTCGACGTCAGCCGACAACTCGGTTCCAGCGCTCCCGCCAAAAAAGGAGTGGCGCATGCGGTCGAGCACGCTCGAGACCGACGGAAAGTCGATATCGACTTCATCCGCCGCCCAGTCGAAACGAATCGGGTTGACCGTCTCGCGCAGGGTCGCATCGTAGGAGCGCCGGCGCTCGGGATTCCGCAGGATCTCGTAGGCGCGCGCGACCTCGCGGAACGACCAGGCGCGGTCGTCACCCGAAATGTCAGGGTGATACCGCCGCGCCAGCTGGCGATAGGCCCGCTTGATTTCGGCAGCACCTGCGTCAGGCGCAACGCCGAGTACGTCGTAATAATCCCTCATAGGCTCCCGTAGTCGGGCCTGCAGAACAGGTACCGCCACTGCGAGGTACGATAGGAGCCACAACCCCGTAAGTCAACGGGCATCGTCGGGTTGAAGCCGCCTTCGCGAGGGCGGCGAGCCAGGGGGGGCCGAACGAAAATGAAAGAGTGTCCTCTCTGTGGTGAGACGATGCGGCTGAGCGTACGGGAAGTCCAGGATCGCCCGCCGGGCGTCAGCCTGCCGGCCATACGCGTCGCGCGCGAATGGGTCTGCCCCGAATGCGATTACTTCGAAGAAGCGGAGGCGGGAGAGAAATAACGGCGGGCTAGCGTGCGCCGAGCGTCAACAGCATTTCGTTTCGGACTTCCTCGTCGAAATCGGCGAAGTTGAGCGCCGTCTCGCACTCGTCGCAGAGCACCTCGATCACGGCGGGCCGCCCCTCTTCATTGGCGTCCACGCGGGCTTCCCGAAGTTGAACGACGTGCATCTGCAGGGTTTTGACCAGGAAGTTCTGGTCGTTCCCGCAGTTCGGACAGGTCAATGCCATTCGACTGATCTCCTCGGGCGGCCGATTCGGCCGTTCCAACCCTGAAATTGTACGAGAACGGCTTTCCCATACGCAATCAAGAACTTCCAGTATTTCCCGATTATGGGTGCGAAGAACCGATTTGAAGCCGGGCGTGGTGGGCGGATGGACGAAAGGCGAGGCGCGAGAAGGGGCGAGAAGGGGGTCGAACGCGGGTTACTCGTCCGGCTCCTCGTCCTCTTCGTCGAACTCCGCGGGGTCACCGAGCCGCAGGACCTGACCGCTCGCGTGGCCGGCGAGAATGCAGTGTGGACCCTTGGCTTCGAGCGAAACCACGGCCACATCCCACGGCTTGGCGCGGTAGGCGGCGGCCACACACCCACACGGCAGGCCTTCGAGCGCTTCGAGCTCGAACACCGTGGGTGTGGGTCTTACGTAACTTAGAGCACTTGCTGGGACCGGCATACCGCACCTCCCGTCGCTGGCAGTTCATGCAATCCAAACGCCAGTCAAAAGGTTAGACAGGGCTTGCTGCGATTTGGTTCCTTTCATGCGGAAAAAGGGCCCTGCACGGCCAGCGGGAGGCTGACCGTGTCGATTCCCGGTGACACCCCGAGGCGACAGACGTCGCTCCCGCGGAACGGCCCGCCGATCAGAGAAGACCCGGATAAACGACCTCGCCCTCGATCTCGCGGGCGAACTCGCTCAATTCGTGGGCTTTGGGAGCTGCGGACGACAGGATGTGAAGGACGGGGATCCCGCGAACCATCAGGCTATCGGACAGTAACCGGCGGTGACACTGCCACCAGACCGCCTCCGCGCACATGATCGCCGTCCTGTTCCCCTCGGCGAACGTCAGCAACCCCTCGGATGCCCTTCGAAACGGGTCGGTGCGCATATAGTCGGCGTAACCGCGGAACGCCTCCACCCGCCATGCGGTATTCACCGAATCCGGGCGCGGCTTGCGGCGGCCGCCGAGGTCCTCGAAATGCCGGTAGGTGATCCCGCGCGACGCGAGCAGATGTGCCAGCGCTTCGCGGGCAAAATGTGGATAGCGGCCGGACTTCGGGATGAGGCGAACATCGGCCAGCTGCCGGACTGCGTGCCCCTGGAGCAGCTTGACAAAGGCTTCCGCGGCAAGCGTCGAGTGCCCGACCGTGTAGATCGGTTCACGCATAAATCAGCCGTCCCTCAACCGTCCTTCCCGGGAACAGCTCGCGCGCCGCGCGAACGTAGAGATCGAGTTGGCGGGCGTGAGCGTCACGCCGGCCTCCGGTCTTGAATTCCAGGACCGAGACAGACCCGTCGGGGCGCACCGCGAGACAATCGATGGTGCCTCGCAGGATTACCTCACGACCGTCGTCCCTGACCCGCATTGAGAACGGCACCTCTGCAAGCACGTCCGCCGACGCCATCAGGGCCGTGACATCGTCGCGCCCGCGCACCCGGTCCCATGTCTCGAGCGCCACATCGAGGACCCGCTCGAGATCCGCGGTGACCGCACGTTCTTCCGGGGTGATCAATGCCTTCGCCGCTGCGCGATCGTCGGCACCGATCGTCCGACGGCTCGCAGCCTGGAAGAGCCGGTGCACGAGGATCCCGGTCAGCGCGCCGTGCTGGGAACCGCCTTCCGGCTGCTGCGGAGTACCTTCGTGCGTTTCGAGCCACTCCGAGACCGATAGACGACGGGGCGAATGGGGCAGCGCGTCGGTCGACCAACGACCCGCGAACGGTGGTGCCTCCCCTCGAAAAGCAACTTCAGGGTGTTCCAGTGCCGGCCAGACCGGCTCGCTCGGCGGGCGGCAGATCCGCCACGTGAAGATGCGCCCTGAGGGCGCCGTCCAGGCCAGAGTGTCGCTCTGGGACGCTGCCGCGACGGCGAAGATCGGCTTCAACGAGAGGGGCAGGACGTCAGCCAGGCTTCCCGTGCCGGGCCGCAGCAGACCATCCTTCAGCGCGCTCGATAGGTACAGGCGGTCCCGGGCACGCGTCATCGCGACGTACATGAGTCGCCGCGTTTCGTGCTGTTCCCGTTCGCGCTCCCGCTCGTCCATGTCGGACATGAACGGCGCAACCGACACCGACGTGTCGTCGCCGTCCCCGTCAGCAATGATGCGCACGGGGCGTGGCAGCCCCTGGGCACCACGTGCGATGTTCACGACGAACACGATCGGGAACTCGAGCCCCTTCGACGCGTGCACGGTCATCAGGTTGACCGCGTCGATCGCTTCGAGGACGGCATTCGATTCATCCCCGGCCGACAGCGCGTCGATGTGGTCCGCAATACGGGTGAATGTTGCGTAGCCGCGGTTCTGGATCCTGCGGATCAGGCCACGCATCTTCTTCAGGTTCTCCCAGGCCTGTTGCCGCCGCGGGCCGCGGATCTCGTAGCTGTATGCCAGCTCGGGCAGCACTCGCTCGAACAGATCGGCGGGGGGAATCCGATCGACCAGGTCGAGCCACCGGGGCATGTGGGCGTGAAGGTGCGATAACACCCGGGCGTCCTCGCCGTCGAGCGGAACCTCGGCGGGCGGGCCGTCGAGGATCGCCTGTGCGAGGCGAGGGGCGAGCGCAGCCAACGCGGCGTCGGAAACCCGCGCAATGCCTGAGCGAAGCAGGGCTGCGGCGCGTAAGTCAGACGATGGCTCCGCCAGATAGCGGAGCAGCGCACAGGCGTCCTTGATCTCGTCGGCATCGAAAAACCCGAGCCCCTTGTAGACGTAGGTCGGGATGGCACGTCTCTCGAGCTCCCGCTCGAACTCTCGATGACTCGTTCGCGACCGGAACAGGATCGCAATATCCCCTGGCTTCGCGGCGCGGGCGACGCCCGTCTTCTTGTCCCGGACCACGTCGTCACGAAGGACGCGCTGGATCTCGGCGGCGACCGCCGAGGCGCATGCTTCGGATGATTCGGCGACCGAGAGCCCCAGCACAGGCCCCCGGATGTCATTGCGGGCCGGCGCCGGCGGAAACCGATCGGTCTCTTGATACGTGAACCCGCCGCGCTGGGAACCATCGCTGGCCATTTCGCCGCACACTTCATTCACGAGCTCGAGCAGCTCGGGCAACGCCCGAAAGCTGCGGGAGATCGCGCGCCGCGCGCCGGCCCCCGGCCGGAGCCCTTCGATATATCGTCCCGCCTCCTGCAGCACGACAACCTCGGCATCGCGGAAGCGGTAGATCGACTGTTTGCGGTCGCCGACGATGAAGATGGAGGGGTTGGCGGCGAGACCCATACCCTCGCCCCACGATTGCACCAGCAGCGACACCAGCTCCCACTGCGCCCGGCTCGTGTCCTGGAACTCGTCGACGAGCACATGGTGATATCGCGATTCGAGACGGAAGCGGCTCTGCGAGAACTCGTCCATCCTGCGCAGCAGCATCAAGGCGCGGTCGAGCACATCGGAGAAGTCGAGCGCCGACCGAGCCTCGAGCGTGGCGCGGTACTGGGTCATGGCGATCGCGAACATTCGCCTGATGCCGGCCGCGAGTACCGCGTTCAGCTCCCTCGCGAACTGCCGGATGACCCGTTCGACCTGCGGGGCCAGGGCAAAGACCGCAGCCCGATGCCGCTTCGCCGCCGCGTCGTCGACGTAGTGGGAGGCGTTGTAAGGATGAACCGATCCACCCTTGCGGGCAGAGCCCTCGACCGTCAGGAAGTGCAGGGCGATGCGATCGAGGATTGCCCGGATCTGTGCGTCTGTCAGGGCGTCAGCCTGATGGAGCCGCTGCACCTGGCGAACGAACAGCTGATAACGCGGATGGTTCGATGGGCCCTCATCGATGAATTGCGTCAGCCCGCCGGGCACGCTGTTCAGCACGTCGAGAAGCTGGGTCGCCGCGCGGGTGCACACGACGCCTGGCTCCAGGTTCTTCGGACCGCGGGCCAGAAAGCGGTCCAGCGCACCCGAGGCGACGAGGCGGCGGTCGAGCAGTGACGCAAGCCCGGCACGAGTGCGCGAGACGCCAAGCTGGGCGATCACCAGGGCGACGTGCGCATCCTCTTTCGCCAGGGCGGCGAAGATCCGCATCGAGCGGTCGAGCGCTTCCTCGATCAGGCGCGGCACCTCGGTTTCGTCCGCCATCTCGAAACCGGGGTCGAGGTCGGCCTCGAGCGGGAACTCGCGGAGCAGCGAGAGGCAGAATGCGTCGATGGTGCTGATCGAGATTTCCGCGAGCCGATCGCGGAGGGCGACCCAGCGGGACTTGTCGAATTCGGAAAGACTCGCGGCCCTCCTGAGCTCCCGCACGATCCGCTCGCGCATCTCCGTCGCGGCCTTGCGAGTGAAGGTGATCGCCAGGATGTTCGACGGTTCCACACCCGCCTTCAACAAATTCACGTAGCGCTGCACGAGCACCGTCGTCTTGCCCGTACCAGCTGACGCCTCGAGCACGACGTTGTTGCGCGGATCCGCTGCGAACGTCCGGGCGGCGGTGTCGGCGTCTACCGCCACGACCGGTGGAGGTGCATCGAACAGCGGCAGGTTACTCATCGCCGACGTAGTCCTTGCGGCACACACCCGCGTACCCGCACCACTGGCAGCGGAACGGTTCGTCGGGCTGAACCGGAAACTCGCCGCGCTCGATGCCGTCGATCGCCGCCAGCATCCGCGCCTGACCCTCGGCGATCGCCTCGCCGAGTGCGACCGCCTTCCCGCCAAGCGGCACGAACGCCTCCTTCTCCTTGAAGGCAACGTAACCGGCGCTGTTGACCGTCCAGGAGCGCCCACGGTGTCCGTTCAGTTCCTGTTGCGCGATCACCCCGTAGATCGGCAGCTGCAGGGCGCGCGACGGTTTGGGCGCCTTCCCGAGTTTGTAGTCGATGATCCGCAGCGAGCCGTCCGCCATCAGGTCGATGCGGTCAGCCTTGGCTTTGATGTGGACCTTGCGCGGGCCGTCCCTGCCTGCGAACGTGAACTCCCCCTCGAGCACGTGTTCGAGCAGCCGTTCGACGACTTCTCCTCCCTGCTCGATCTCGAAGGCAAAGGCCCGCTCCGCGAGCCCCGAGGCGGCCGCCGAACCAAGCAGGTGCGTGCGTTCGAGCGCACGGTCCGCGGCAGGCAATGCGTCCAGCAACCGCTCGGCGATGACCTCGAATAGCTCCAGCGCATCGGCGACATTCGCCGTGGTGATCGTTCCCCTGCCGGCACCCTGCCAGGTCACGAAGAACTCCTCGAAGACTTCGTGAATGAAGTGCCCCCGCTCCATTGGCGTCAGTCCGGATTCTTCGTCGCGCTCTTCGGGCAGCTTCAACACCTGGGCGGCCAGGTATTTGAACGGGCACTCGAGATAGCGTTCGAGGTAGCTGATCGCGTAGGTTCTCGGCGTTCTCGCGCCGGTGGAACCCTTGAAACGCGAATCTGACGCAGCCGTCCGGGCCCGGCGTAACGTCAGCCACTCAGCCGCACTCCCCTCCTCGGTGGGGATACCTGCGTCAGCCCATTCATGCGCGAACGCCCTCCCCTCGGGTGGAGCCGGCCACCGCTCGAGAGGCAGGCCGGCGGTTCCGATCTCCTCGAGGAACGGGGAACCCGCGACGATGGCGTCATCTTCCAGCGTGAACACCGACGCGGAAACCCGCAAGCCCGGTGCCGTCAGCAGGTCGTGAAAACGCGCGCGCGCAGCAGCCATCCGCGCCGCGTCGACAGGCCAACCGAGGTTGGACAGGATCGACATCGGATAGAAGATGCTGCGGTTTCCCGGCTCCGGCCAGTCTCTGTCGACCAGGCCGACGATCCGAATCTCGTCGAGATCGGAATACGGGGCGGATGCCGCGTCGAGCAGCCGAATCCCCTCGAGGCCGGTTCGCGGCGAGAATGTCTGCGACTCGATCCAACGCCGGACACTGCCGGCGAGCTCCACGATCTCCAGCGGCTCGTCGTCGTGCCGCGCGTGCGCATCGCGCAGCGTCTCGAGCGCCGCCAGGATCGCGGCGCGAGCCCGGAGGTGACGCCCCGCCCACTCGTCGCCATGAGCCGGCAAACGCTCGAAACGATGCAGAAAGCTCAGGAAGGCATCGATCTGCGCGGACGCCGCCGGCGACGTGAGCACCGGCCGCAGAGCGGCCATCGCCTGCGCGGCGGACTCCGCAGCGGGGGCGGAGCCGTCGGACGCTTCGGGCCGACCGGTCCCCAGAGAAAGATGCGGCGACCCGAGAAGCTCGCCTGTTGACGAGCGGTTCCCCTCGGAAATCAGAAACGAGAACAGCACGTCGATCGTGGCGGCAAACGGTTCGGCGGAGAGCGGTAACGCATCGAGCGCCTGATATGGCACATCTCCGTCGACAAAAACCTGCCGGGCCAGGTACAGGTACGGCAGAGGACGCTGGAAGACGACGCCGATCCGGTCCAGGGCCGGAAGCTGAACAGCCGGAAACGGTGAGCCAGCCCGGTGCTTCAGCCATCTCACGAATTGTGCGAGCTCGTCTTCGCGGTCACGGTGGAGAAACCAGCGCTGTTCCGGATCGCTGGTCTCGGGGGCAACGAGGGTCGGCAGGATACCGCGCTCTGCCCTCTTCTCCTCGACGATTCCAGGCAGCAGATTGTGGATGCGTTCGTGAAACCCGGACGCGAGCAGTCTCTCGGTCGCCACGACGTCGATCCGGGTCAGACCGCCCATCCGGGTCAGAAGATCGAAGTCGGACGCGTAAAGGCCGCGCGGGTCGGCTGCCTGGTCCGCGAGGGTGACGACGACCTGTTCGTAGGCGCGTTGGGTCGGGAGCGCAGGATCGAGCAGGATGGCGCGGAGGCCATGTTCATCGATGCACCCGGTCTCGACGGTCCCCCGCTCGAAGGCCGCGAACGCGGCGCAGAGGAACTCGGTCTGCCGGAGAAGGCGCTCCGCGCCGCGGTCGATGTCGGCGCTCGACGCAAGCCGTCCGGTGGCCAGGCGCTCGAAGTGGTCCAGCGTCTGCTCGCGCCGGCGGAGCTCGTCGTAGAAATCGAGCATCTGCAGAATGAGCCCCGGCCGCAGTCGGAATGGGGGAAGGATTCCGGCGGCCGCAACCTCGCGCGCCGCGCGACGGAGCAGCACCTCACGTTCTGGATCCGTGAGCAGCGCAGGGGCGTCCGGCAGCGCCGCATGGAGGCGGCGGTAGAACTCCGTACGAGTCACCAGATCCGGGAGGAACACTGCCCGCGATTCCGCTCCCAGACCGCGGGTTTCGAGCGAGCGCCGCAGCTCCTCTGCGGCCCCTCGCGTAGGTACGAGTACCGCCGTCCGGCGGGCCGCGAGGTCGGCGGCGGGCGCCAGTCGCGCGATCGCCGCGCGCATGGCTTTGTAATCCGGCACCCGCACCAGGCGGGTGAAACGTGGAGTGATCACCGGGTCGGTTGCGAGGAGATCAGCCGCTGGAGCTCGTCGACGGCGCGCTCGCCGAGCGTAATGGCGCCGGCCGCAGCCGCGGACGCATCCCACGCAAGCTTGATGTCGTTCGATGATACCGCGGTCCGGCGGAGTGACGCGGCCTGCCTGGTCATGTGCAGCGCCGCCGAGAGCAGACCGTGCACCGCCTGCGCCTCGGCGGGTGGCGTGACCGTCATGAGCTCGAGATGTGCCACCCGCGCGCGATCGTCCAGCGGACGCAGGAACCGCGGCTCGGGACCCGCAAGATCGCGGATGCTGTCGAGCCATCTCCTCAACCGTGCCAGTTGCTGCAGGGGAGGCACGATCTGCTCGCGGTAGTCCTTGATCGCCTGGAGACGCACCGCCCATGCGTCGCGCGCGAGGCGTAGCCGCCGTGTCTCGTCCAGTTTCAGGTCGAGTGCAGCAAGAAGACCTGCCATCTCTCCGGGGCGTCGACCGCCGAGTGCTGCGTCCGCTTTCAACGCACGCGCGATCAGCCCCTGCAGACCGCGAACGTCGGCCCGGGCGCTCAAGGTTCCGGCGGTTCTCAGCATCGAGGATGACAGCGCCTCGTATGCGGCGTCCGTTTTCGTCTCGGCGCCGAACGCCGCGTTGATCCGCCGCTGCAACGGCAAAGCCCAGGCGGCCGACCGTGGAGCGTAGGCGATGGACGCGGAGAGCTCGCGCAGCAGCGCCACTCGTTCGGCCGGCTCGGCCGCCAGCAATGCCGCCCGGTAGGCGATCTCGAACGAGGCCGCGACGTCCGGCGCAGGCATCAGCTCGACCGGCGGCGGGGGCTCGGTGGTCGCGACCAGGCTGAGATCAAACCGGCTTTGCCCGGCTTCGACTCGCATCTCCGAAATGACATCGTCGAAGATCGAGACGAGCTGCCCGACCTCGACCGCTTTGAAACCATGGTTCCTGGACGGCCACGCCGCGAGGTTGAGCCGCGCCTCTTCCGCCATAGCCAGCCGTCGCTTCAGGTCAGGGGTCAGCGAGATGTCGTTGAGCGCGGCGGTGACCTGGCCGGTCAGCCTGGCGAATTCTTCTTCGCCGCGCGTTTCCGCAAAGTGCCTGGCGCGAACGGCAGCGGCGTAGGCATCGGTCCTGGTCCAGTCGACGAGCGACTCGCTGATCGTCAGGATCTGGATTTTCGGTTCGGCAAGAGCGTCTCCCAGCGGAATCGAGAAGACTACGCGATCCCCCACCCGTGCGAACTCACCGTAGCTTACGAGCGTGGAGCCGTCGGTCAGGAAGATCCGGAACAAAAGAGCGCCGGGCGCACGGCCAACCGCGTCGACGCCGAGCCCGGCGAACGCGAGAAACGCGGCGAAAATCACCGCCTGTTGAAATCTTGTGGAAGAAGCGTGCATGTCCTGTGGAAGTGATGATGATCTCACAATATTTTCCGCGAACCAGCGCGCAAACCAGCCTCGTTGCACCCTGTTGATGCGCCTTCGACCCTCCTTTCGCTTGAACGATCCTGCACGACGGCTAGAATGACGGCTCCTTTTTATCCTCTGCTTACGGCGCTTACAGACGTGAATGTGCACCGCTTTGAAGAAACCATCAACGGCCGCGCGTACCTCATCGAGGTTTCGAGTGTCGGCCTCGACAAATGGCGCGCACAGATCCGGCGCACTCCAGGTGGCTCCGGAGCGCTGATGCCTTTTTATGGGAAAACCCCGGATGAAGCCGCCAGCGAGTTGACCCGCTGGCTCGCCATCGCCAATGGACGTTGCTCGCGGTGACCTGTAGACGTCGCCTGCCTGGCGCGGGTTGGCCTGAAGCGCCCCGTCCGGGCTCTGAAACAGGCAATACTGGCCGGGATGCACGACATCCTCATCATCGGTGCGGGCCCGGTCGGCCTGGCCTGTGCGATAGAAGCGAAGCATCACGATCTCACCGCCTGCGTCATTGAGAAAGGCGCGCTCGTCAACTCCATCGTCGGATACCCGGCCAACATGGAGTTTTTCTCGACACCTGAGCTGATCGAGATTGGCGGCTACCCCTTCCCCGTCCACGGATACAAGCCCACCCGCGAAGAAGCCATCGAGTACTACCGGGGCGTTGCCCAGCGTGAGGCGCTCGACATCCGGCTGTACGACCGTGTGCGCACGGTTGCAGGGGAGCGAGGCGGCTTCACGATCTCGACCGACAAAGGCGAACACACGGCACGGACCATCGTCGTGGCCACCGGGTTCTTCGACCAGCCGAATGCCCTGGATGTTCCGGGCGCTGATCTGCCGAAGGTAACGCACTATTACCGCGAGCCGTATCCGTATATCCGTCAGAGGGTCGCGGTGATTGGCGCCAAGAACTCGGCGGCAAAGGCGGCGCTCGACTGTTACCGCCACGGCGCGGAGGTCTCTCTCATCGTCCGGTCCGCCACCCTCTCGGACAGCATCAAGTACTGGATCCGGCCCGACCTCGAAAACCGCATCAAGGAGGGCAGCATTCGCGCGCACTTCAACACCACCGTCGAGGAGATCCGCCCTGCATCGCTCCTGGTCAGCGGCGCGGACGGCACGCACGAGATCGAGAACGACTGGGTCCTCGCAATGACCGGCTACCGGCCGGATTTCCCCTTTCTCGAAGCCATCGGCGTGACCTTCGCGGACGATGGCTTCCGGACGCCGGTGTTCGACGAGACGACGTTCGAGACCGCGCGTCGAGGGGTGTACATTGCCGGCACGGTGTGCGGCGGTTACCGGACGAACCGCTGGTTCATCGAAAATGGACGCTTTCACGCCCAGCAGATCACCCGTCACATCGCAGGCGAGCGAACCGAACGGATCCATTTCGACACGATGCACTGGAAAACCGAGGAGTGACGCAGCCTCAGACTCGTCACAAGTGCGCGGGGTGTCCGCTCATACGTTGAACTTGAACAGGAGCACGTCGCCTTCGGCCACGACGTACTCCTTCCCTTCCATCCGGTATACGCCCTTCTCGCGCGCCACGGCTACGGATCCGCACGCGACCAGGTCGTCGTAGGCAACGGTCTCGGCCTTGATGAAACCGCGCTCGAAATCGGAGTGGATGACTCCTGCAGCCTTTGGCGCCGTGTCGCCGAGGTGAATCGTCCAGGCCCGGACTTCCTTTTCCCCGGCCGTGAAATACGTCTGGAGGCCGAGCAGCCGATAGGTCGCTCGAATCAGCGCGCCGACCCCGCTCTCCTCGACGCCGAGCTCCTTCAGGTAAGCGGCGGCCTCGCCGGGATCGAGGTCGACGAGGTCACTCTCGATCTGCGCGCTGACGACGATGGCCTCGCAGGCGAGGTGTGTCTGCACGTACGCGCGCACCGTCAGCACGTAGGGGTTGCTGTCGGCGGTGGCGAGATCCGACTCCTTGACGTTGCACGCGAAAATCGTGGGCTTGTCCGACAGAAGGAAGAGGGGCCGCGACAGCGCCCGCTCCTCTGACGTGAGGTCCACGATGAGCGCCGGCTTCCCGGCATCGAGCGCCGCTTCGAGCTTGGCGAGGGCTGCGTCTTCCCCGATCGCGGCTTTGTCGCCGCGCTTCGCGTCCTTCACGAGCCGCTCGCGGCGACGTTTGACGGAGTCGAGGTCCGCGAGCAGGAGCTCGGTATTGATGACTTCGATGTCGCGGACGGGATCGACAGTGCCCGAGACGTGGTGCACGTCTTCATCTTCGAAGCAGCGGACAACCTGCACGATCGCGTCGACCTCGCGCACATGGGTCAGGAACTTGTTGCCAAGACCCTCCCCCTGACTCGCGCCCTTGACGAGTCCCGCGATGTCGACGAACTCCATCGCGGCCGGGATCACCACGTTCGTTCTGGCGATCTTCTGCAACACTTGCAGCCGCGAATCAGGCACGGTCACCATGCCGATATTCGGATCGATCGTACAGAAGGGATAGTTCGCTGCCTCTGCCTTGCGGGTCCGGGTGACGGCATTGAACAGGGTGCTCTTGCCCACGTTGGGCAGACCGACGATTCCAGCTCTCAACATTGAAGAAGTATGGGTCTCAGGAAGTTACGTGCCGGTGATCCATTGTACCCGGGCCATGACTGGTTGACGCCGGACGGACTATTCTTGTGATCGCGTTCCTGCGTATGTCCACACATTCCTTTCCGATCGCCCCGCCGGTCGAGCCGATGCTGGCGAAGGTCGCCGAGGAACTTCCCGCCGGCGGCACATTCCTCTACGAACCCAAATGGGACGGGTTCCGCGCGATCGTCTTTCGCGGCGGACGCGAGGTCTTCATCCAGAGCCGCGATCTGCGGCCGCTCGACCGCTACTTCCCCGAGCTGCACGAAATCTTCGGAACGGGACTCCCCGACGGCTCGGTGATCGACGGTGAGATCGTCATCGCCACACCCAGGGGGCTCGACTTCGACGCGCTGCAGATGCGGCTGCACCCTGCCGCGTCGAGAGTGGCGAAGCTCGCGCGCGAGACACCCGCGGCGTTCGTTGCGTTCGACGCTCTTGCGGTGGCGGGCAAGGACGTACGGAGCGCACCTCAGGCGGAGCGACGTGAGTGTCTCGAGCGGCTGCTGGCCGACACCCGGCCGCCGATCCATCTCACACCGATGACGCGTGACCGCGACGAGGCCGTCGGCTGGCTTTCCCGGTTCGAGGGCGCAGGTCTCGACGGCGTCATCGCGAAACCCGAGGCAGGAACCTACCAGCCGGGCAAGCGCGCGATGATCAAGGTGAAGCACGCGCGGACCGCCGACTGTGTCGTCGCCGGCTTCCGCTGGCACAAGGCCGGACAGGGTGAGCTCGTCGGCTCACTGCTCCTCGGGCTGTACGACGAGTCCGGCCAGCTCCATCACGTCGGCGTCACGTCGGCATTCACCATGGCCACGCGAAAGCACCTCGCCCTGGAACTGGCGTCGCTGCGCGACCGGGCCCTCGACGCGCACCCCTGGCGGGCCTGGGCGGAGACCAACGGCGAGACGACGCGAATGCCGGGCGGGCAGAGTCGCTGGAGCGCGGGCAAAGACCTTTCCTGGGAGCCCCTTCGGATCGAACGCGTCTGTGAAGTGAAGTACGACCACATGCAGGGAGACCGCTTCCGGCACGCCGCGATCTTTCAGCGGTGGCGCGCCGACAAGCGACCACTCGACTGCCGCTACGACCAGCTCGAGGTCACGACTCCTTACGAGCTGGAGAAGGTGTTCGGCGCGGCCGGCCAGGATCGGTGACGCCCTTCCAGTCGTCGGCCATGTTCTCGTCAGGATCGAGCGGTTCCTGCGCCGGCCGGATCGGCTCCGGCACATGCTGAAGGTTGACGCGCACGCGGGTCCACGTGCGGTGTCGGCCACGCATCGAATCGACCAGCACGTCGGCCGGTTCCAGGTGGGCGCTCGCGTCCGGATGTCGGAGCTTCCAGCGTTCGAGGCCTGCCACCGCGGCGGCTTTCTCCCGGGCCTTGCCGATCTCGATGAGCGGATGTTTCGGGGTGCGGCGGCGTGATGGCGCGACGCGCGGCGCTTCGCCCGGCTGCTTGCGGTAATGAGGCGGCCACGGCGCGTCGCCGAGACCCTCGCTTTCCTGGCGGGCCGACAGCTCGAGGAGCGCGGCGAGGGAGCCGGGATGACTGTCGATCGCGGCGTGCCGGTGACCAAGCGTTGCGAAGCGGGCGGGCATCGTCGCGAGCGTGAAGTCGGCCGGCTCGCAGGCGTCCACCTCGTCCCACGCAAGTGGAGCCGACACCCGAGCGTCGGGGGTCGGCCTG
>JACDBQ010000204.1 GCA_013694845.1 Acidobacteriota bacterium | reverse complement strand
AACGTGGAGTACCCGCTGCTCCTTACAGGAATACCCCGGGCGGAGCGTTCAACGCGAGTCTCCGACCTGCTCGATCGGGTCGGTCTGGGTGGGAAGCATGACCGCCGACCGAACGGGCTCTCCGGCGGGGAACGCCAGCGCGTGGCGATTGCTCGAGCCCTCGTGAACCGTCCCAACCTTGTCCTCGCCGATGAGCCAACCGCCAACCTGGACTCGGTCACAGGCAGCGCGGTCCTGGACGTGATCGACGACCTGCGCGACCGCACGGGCGTGACCTTCCTGTTCGCGTCCCACGACCCGCGGCTGCTCGAGCGGATGGATCGCGTGATCACTTTGAAAGATGGCGTCGTCGAACAGGAGGTGTCGGCATGCGCCTGACGCTGTTTGCTATCCGCAACCTGGGGCGCAACAAACGGCGCTCCGCCTCGATGCTGGCCATGATCGCACTCGCTACCATGGCACTGGTGCTGGCCGGGGGGTACGCCGCGGCGAACTTCCGGGGTCTGCGCGACCAGACGATTCGCAACGGCGTCGGACACCTGCAGATCGGGGAACCAGGATTCCGCGATCACGAAGACCGGCCATTGTCTCGCGGCCTCGAGGATGTCGAGTCGGTTCGACGGATCGTCTCTGCGGACCCGCGCGTTCGTGCCACCGCACCACGAGTCGAGTTCACCGGGCTCGCATCGACCAATGACCGCTCCGTTGCGGTGCTTGGCCGCGCCGTGCTGCCGTCGGGCGAATATCGCGACGCCGGCTTCGCCCCACGGATGCTGCATGGTCGGCGCGTGGCCGAGGGCGCTGAACACGAGGCCATGGCGGCCGCAGGGCTCGCCAGCACACTGAATCTGCGCATCGGCGACCGTTTGACGATCCTGGCGGCCACCGTGGATGGCGCCATCAACGGGCTCGACACGGTGATCGTCGGCATCTACACCACCGGAGTGCGCGAGCTGGATGCGCGTTCAATGGTCGTTCGTGTGGACACCGCGCACACGCTGCTGAACACGACGCGCGTGTCGAAGCTCGTCGTCGTGCTTGGCCGCACGGCCGACACCGCCGCAGCGCAGGACGCGCTCGCGAGCGCCTTGCGGGCAGCGGGCCGCGACGTGGAGATTCTCACGTGGTCCGATCTGGCCCCCTTTTACCACCAGGTGCGCGGACTTTTCAGCGGCATCTTTGGCTTTCTCGGGATCATCATCACCGCGCTCGTTGTGCTCAGTGCTGCGAACGCCATGACGATGGCGGTGATGGAGCGCGTGCGGGAGATCGGGACCCTCATGGCACTCGGCACGAGCCGCGCTCGTGTCATGGGGATGTTCGTTGCCGAGGGCTTGACGCTCGGCGTCCTCGGGGGCACAACCGGTCTCGTCCTTGGGTGGGCGTGCGCGGTGGGCCTCTCCCGGGCCGGCATCATCATGCCGCCGCCTCCGACCTTCACCACCGGCTTCCCTCTGGAAATCGACGTGGTGGCGCCGCTTTACCTGCTGGTACTGCTCCTAATGGTAGCGACGCTGGGTATCGCGGCGGTTCTCCCGGCCGCGCGAGCCGCGCGCCTGCGCATTACCGACGCACTCGGTCACGTTTAGCCATTGGAGGAATTGATGAAGACCACCCTTACACTCGTACTCTCGATAATGCTGATGCTCGCGGGCCGGCTGGGTGCCGACGATGCGACGCAGCTGCTGAAACGCGCCGACACCTTCCGGGGCGGGTTCGACTCCTTCGTGACGCGCATCAAGATCACCAACCGCGACGCCGCACGTGTTGTGGAGGAGGCTGACTTCGAGGTCTCCATAAAGGGCCAGAACAGCCTCGTCCGTTTTCTCTCGGTGCGCAGCAAGGGACAGTCGCTGCTGATGCGCGGAGACGATATGTGGTTCTTTCTGCCCGCCGTTGCGCGCCCTGTCCGGATTACGCCGATTCAACGGCTGATGGGCAACGTGTCGAACGGGGACATCGCCCGGCTGCGCCTGGCCGATGATTACTCGCCGACGATCGAAGGCGCCGCAGACGCTGACGGGCAGCAGGTGACGATCCTCGACCTCCGTGCGAGAAGAAAGGGCGCTACTTATCAGAGGGTCGGATACTTCGTGCGCCAGAGCGACGGCCTTCCGTTGACGGCAGAGTACTTTTTGACCTCGGGCAAGCCCATCAAGACGGCTAGATTCGGGAATCTTCGCGACATGGGGGGGAAGTCAACACTCACGACGATCATCATCCAGGACGTCGCTCATCCCGCCTCAACGACCACCATCGAACTCATCTCGCTCTCGCCACGGGAGCTCGCGGACAAGCTCTTCAGCCCCATCCGGTCTGACGGCTAAGCATGAGAAGTGTGATTTGGAGCGTCATCGCGATCATCGGTATAGCGGATGCAGCCTCCGCGCAATCCGCGTCGGCTTACCGGGGGAAGGTCGCTTTTGAGACGAACGTTGAGCAGTCGAATGCATCAAGCCCGCTGGTTAGAGCGGCGCGCGATTCATGGGACATCGGCACGCTGTTCGTCGCTGCCGCCGATGCCTCTTGGGAACCTTCCGCCAGGCTCCGAGTATTCGGCGGGGGCATAGCCACCCTCTCGGATGCACGGCACTTGAAGGTTCGTGTCCGCGAAGCGTATGTCCGTGCATCCGTCATTTCATGGATGGACGCCGAAGCCGGCAAACGTCTCGTCCGGTGGGGCGTGGGCTATGGGTTCTCGCCTACCGGAGTGCTCGATCCGCCAAGGAACCCCACAGATCCCAATGACCGGCTCGGACTGAACGAAGGGCAGACTCTCGCGAGAGTGGACGTTTTTCGCGGCCCGGCATCCGTGACGATCGCGGGATCCCTGGCCGGCGCCAACGCAGCGCCGGAATCGGCAGGGCGACTCGTGGCGGCTCGCCTCCGCACCGTCGTCCGCGGCGTCGAAGTCGCGCTCGTCGGCAGTGCCTATCAATCCGCTCGGCCGTCCTACGGCGGGAATCTCACGCACGTTTTAGGCAAGCGGTTAGAGTGGCACGCGGAACTGCTTGCCCACGACGCTCCGTCTGGTCGCCGCCGGACGCTCAGCGCGGTCGCTGGCGTCCAATACACCTTTCGCGCGGGAACGAATGTGGTGGTGGAGTACCATCGCAACGGCCGCGGCCTGAGCGGGGCCGAATGGACGGCGATCACGCTCGGTGAACGCCCCGCCGGCGCGTCGGTGGCTCGTCGGCAGTCGCTGTTTCTGCGTGCCGTCCATCCTGACACCCGCGAGCGGATCCTGCCCGAGTTGATTGTGATTGCGAACCTGGACGATGGAGGATGGACCGTGGTTCCTGGCATCACCTGGACGGCCCATCGGCGGTTCCAGGTATATGCGCGCGCGAAGCGGCTGACCGGCGGCCTCCGGTCCATTGCCGTCTACGCACCATGGACGACCGCTTGCGTGATCGGCGCCTCCGTACGATTCTGACCAATGCCTGCAGACGCATTTGGATTCGAGGTGCGCGCTGGATGGGCCGACTATTCCCGCCTGGCGCTGCGGACTCTCCTAATCGACCAACTCATCGCGCTGCCCGTCAGCCTGGTCATGACGTCGGCCGGTCTTCCCCTCGGGAAGAGCTACGTCATCGCGTCCGTCTACTCGCAGTGCATAGGCGCGCTGTGCACCCTGTCGACGTCGTTCTTTCTTCCGCATCTGGACCGGCAGACGACCGGCCGCGGTCTCGCTGGTGTCATGGCCCTGTACTTTACGTGCGGCCTGGCAGGCGCCGAAGTGGCGCGCCATCTCTGCGCGGTGCTGATCGGGGCCGGGTTCGACCCGGATCCGGCGTACATCAGCTGGGCGATCGGCGCCACGATGGCGCTGCTCGTTGGCCTGGTGCTGACGACCGTGCGCCGCTTGCGCGCCCGCATCGTGTCCCGGGAACTCGAGGCGCTGCAGGCGCGCATCAATCCGCACTTCTTATTCAACACGCTGAATTCGATCGCCGCGCTGATCCGGGAGGATCCCGTCAGGGCGGAGACTATGACGCTGCGGCTGTCATCTCTCTTCCGCTACACGCTGACGGCACCAAGGCGCGGGCTCGTGACACTCAACGAAGAGATCACGATCGTGGAAGGCTACCTCGCTATCGAGCAGGAGCGGCTTGGCAGGCGACTCGAGTACCGGATCGACATCGACCCGGACGTGCAGCGGTGGGGCCTGCCGGCCCTCACGCTGCAACCCCTGGTGGAGAACGCGATCAAGCATGGCATTGCGCCCGAGGTCAGCGGCGGATCGGTGACGGTTCGCGGATGGGCAGACGCCGGCCTGGTTCACATTGCCATTACCGACACCGGCGGCGGCAATTCGCGTGACGGCGGCACGGGCGAGGGTCTCGACAACGTGCGGCGCCGTCTGTTTGCTACCTTTGGACCTCGAGCGCGGGTGACATTGTCTACGGCATCTGGGGCGACAGAGGCGCACGTGACCTTTCCCAAGATGGAGGCCGAGACATGAGGCTGCGGGCGGTGGTGGTAGATGACGAGCCGCTGGCTCGCAAGCGGCTTCGCCGGCTGCTGGCCGAGTATCCCGAGATGGAGGTCGCCGGCGAAGCCGCGGACGGCATTCAGGCGTGTCGCGTCATCGACGAGTTGAAGCCGGACGTCGTGTTCCTCGATGTGGAAATGCCCGGGCCGTCTGGCTTCGAGGTGCTCGCCAACCTGCACCACCGGCCTCGCATCGTGATGGTGACGGCGCATGACGAGTTCGCGGTCCGCGCGTTCGAGGAACAGGCGCTGGACTTCCTCCTCAAGCCCGTCGAACCGGCGCGGCTGGCGCGCACGCTCGCCCGCCTTCAGGAGCCAGCCACGCAGCACCCGGTCAACGGGCGGGATGAGTTCCAGCGACTGCTCGAGGCCGTAGCACGCACGCCCGGCCACGTCGTATCCCCGTGCGCCGCGGGGCTACGGTGACCCTGGTGGAGCCCGACTCTATTCTGTTTTGCCGGGCAGAAGACAAGTACACCGTCCTCTACACGGCCGAGGGGGAGCACGTCGCGGACCTGACCATCGAGGACCTCGCCGCGACTCTTCCCGAGGACATGTTCCTGCGCATTCATCGCAGTGCGCTCGTCAACCTCAGTGTCGTGCGCGACCTCACGTCCGTTGACGGCGGCCGTTTCCTGGTAACGCTGAAGGACAGCGCAGGCACGAAGCTCTATGCGAGTCGGGCCGGCGCGAGGCTGCTGCGGGAGAAACTCGGGTTCTAATCCGACCAAGATTTGCGAGCTTGCTCCCCGCATGAAGCGGACCGTCCGGGCCGAGCGGAGCTAGGCTGACTGCAAAGGCTGATCTCTACCAATGACCTCGCTTTGACGCTGTCTTAGTTATCAAGCCGCTATCAGCAACTGCGTCGCGATCTGGCAGCCGCAGCGACGGGTAGACGCTGGTGAAATCGCCGTCTCACATATGCCTGAGAAGCTGGTCCGGCAGTAGGCGCTGCTGCTGCACTGATCCGGTCGTCCCAGGATTCTCTTCTCAACTGAATAGCCGAACCCGCGTCTCACCAACGCAGGTTCTGATCCGAACTGGTGTTGATGAGGGCGCCGAGGACAGCTTGAGCCGGATGACCTTGCCCTCAACGATGGCTGTCGCAAACATGACACCAGCGTACGCAAAGAGCCTGACCAACACAAGCGACGCGGTCATCTATCGAGTCCGTGCCAAGACCCGGCTTGTCCGGGCGGCAGGAATCTCGTTGCACGCCGGATCTCGCGTCCGCACCGAGTTTGCTCCGGGCCCACGGTCGACAGCGAGGGCGTCGAGACCGAGGTGCAGATGGATGACTGGGTAGAGGTCGGAGTCTTCGCCCCCGTCGAGGAGGCCGATGGGCCAGGCAAGCCGCGCTACGCGTAGAAGCACCGCATCCGCTCCGGTAAGCAGACGATCGCTGACGGTGCCGCGCAAGCCCACCAGCGCCGGCATCGACCCCTATCACCTGCCGATCGACCTGCAGGTGGATAACAACATCAAGAAGGTGAAGATTCAGAGCGGAGGCCGAACAGAGGTAGGTCGAATGCAGAGGGAAACGGCAACGGCATATGCGGTCTGATACGATCGCCCGGAGGCGATACCCAACCGTTTTGATTCGATACCGTTTCAGCGATTTCACGCTGTCGCCGCAGCGGCGGCTCCTCGACTGCGAGGGGCGCGAGGTGCCGCTCATTCCCCGGTATTTCGACCTCCTGGTGCTGCTGATCGAGCGCCGCCACGAAGCGGTGCATTGTCGCGAGATCTTCGAACTCGTCTGGACTGACGTGATCGTGTCGGAGAGCGCGCTCAGTCAGGCCGTCCGCACCATCCGCGGCGAATGACTGGTCGACGATGACGGCGGTCGCTCCCGGGAGCGCGTCCGCAGGTGCGAATCCGCGACCGGCCAGGATGCGGACGCCGACCACGTCGAAGAGATTCGGCGCGACGGCATTGGTCCGCGTGTAGATCAGCATCGATTGATCCCGCGCTGCCGTGCCGTCGGGACGGGAAGCATCGGCGGCCACTTCGATCTCGGAGCCCCCCTCAGTCCCGGGGAACCGCTGCGCGTAGGTCACACCGGACACGTCCGGCTCCGCCTCGAGTCTTTGTAACAGCATTGTCATCCGGTCGGTGAAGCGCGAGTCCCCTACCCGGGCCCTTGCCGCCGCCCCGCCATCTCCGGTCGCGTCGTCGCGAGAGAACGCGAGCGTGCCCCGCACCAGATCGCGCGCCGCCGGGGCGGCGGGGCGCATGCCGATAACAAAACATTCGCTCGCCCAGTACAA
>JACDBQ010000177.1 GCA_013694845.1 Acidobacteriota bacterium | reverse complement strand
GAGTACGCGTCGCCGCGCACTCGGTCGTGAATCGCGTTGATCCGGGCAGCGGCGGTGATCATCTGCTCCGTATCGCCGAACGTGAGCGACAGCATCGCGCCAACGGTCGAGTGCAGCCGCCGGACGCTGGAGAGGAGGCTGCCGCGGAAGGAACTGTGGTGGTGCACGCCGGCGGCAACTGCGGGATGCGCCAGCTGGAGCAGGATGGCACGGCCCCAGCCGGCGACCACGATCACCTCGCGGTTGATCTTCCAGGTGATGCTTCCGGGCCCGGCGCGCACGTGGTCCGATCGGAGCAGGCGCGCGCGAACAGCCGCGCGATGGCGTTGGAGTGAATCTGTTTCCGAAGTCATTCCCGCTTGGTCGATCTTGTCATGGGTTCCCGCGCCCGTGGACTTCGGCGAACCGTTAGGAATTCCACAGATGCAGCATGGCCGTTCGACCCGCCGGAGTCTTCAGCGTCGCGTGAGCATCGCGTGAGATGTTCGTGAGGGGAACCATCACACCGGCTTTGACGTATCTTCATCCACACTCCCCTAGATCTAAATAGGGAAAGGAACCGCCTGTGTTCTCGAAAGATGCCGGGGTGCTCCAGGGCACCGTCGAACTGCTCGTCCTGAAGCGATTGTCCTGGGGGCCGATGCACGGTTACGGCATCGCCAGCTGGATCGAAACAGCGACCGACGACGTGCTGTGTGTCGAGGAAGGCTCCCTCTACCCCGCGCTCTATCGGATGGTGCGCAAGGGCTGGATCAAGGGGGGCTGGGGTGTGTCCGACAATAATCGCCGGGCCAAGTTCTACAAGTTGACCCCGGCCGGACAACGCGAGTTCGAGCAGCAGACCCACGGCTGGCTCCGACTCTCGCATGCGGTCAGCCGCGCCGTCACCGCGACCGACCTGCCTGTCGCGGGAGCGGAACGATGAAGGGCGGACGCTCCTGGCGTCGGACCGTGGCCCCCGATCCCGAGCAGGAAGTGGACGAGGAGCTCGGATTCCACCTGGAACAGCGCACCCGCGACTACATCGCTCGAGGCTGAGCCCGGAAGCGGCCCGCGAGGCTGCTGCCCAGAGGTTCGGCGACGCGGCGCGCGTGCGCACCGCATCCGCGTCGCTGCTGGCCGCGGAGCGCGCGGCCGAGGAGCGCCGCACGTTCTGGCGCGTGTCGTCGCTGGACCTGAAGCTCGGGATCTGGATGCTCGCGAAATATCCGGGACTCTCCATCGTCGCGGTCCTCGGCATGTCGCTCGCCATCACGATCGGCGCGGGTTACTTCGCGTTCATCGGTGCCATGCTGGATTCGACCCTGCCCATGGAGGAAGGGGACCGGGTAGTCGTGATCCAGAACCGGCACGTCGCGGGTCCGGATGCCGGCGAGACGACCCGGGCATCCGAGCACGACTTCGTGCAATGGCGCGGCGCACTCAAATCGGTGGAGGATTTAGGGGCGTTTCGCGAAGAGAGCTACAACCTGATCCCCGCGAACGGACGGCCGCGGCTGGTGCGAGCCGCCGCGATCACAGCATCGGGCTTCCGGTTGACCCGTGTCCCGCCGGTACTCGGGCGCACGCTTCTCGACGAAGACGAGCGTCCCGGTGCGCCATCCGTCCTGGTGATCGGCTACTACGACTGGCGGCGTCACTTCGACGGTAACCCTGGCGTCCTCGGTACAACGGTCCGTCTCGACGAAACCATGTACTCGATTGTCGGCGTGATGCCGGACGGCTTTGCGTTCCCCCGCAGCCATGGATATTGGGTGCCGCTCCGTTTAACGGCCGCCGCGACGAATCCGGGCGGCGAGCCCTCTATTCACGTCTTTGGACGACTCGCGCGTGGATTCTCGGAGAAGGACGCGCAATCCGAACTTGCGACCGTCGGTGACCAGACGGCCGCGGCCTTTCCGCAGACTCACAGCAATACCCGGCCGCAGGTCCTTTCATATACCCACGCCTTTGTCGGCGTCGAAGGACCGGAGATAGAGCTCGCCATGCGATCCATCCAGATCGGCGTCGGCCTCCTGCTCCTGATCGCCGCTGGGAACGTCGCGATCGTCGTCTACGCCCGCACGGCGACGCGTATGGGGGAGATCGCGGTGCGGACGGCGCTTGGCGCGAGCCGCGCACGGATCATCATGCAACTGTTCGTAGAGGCGCTCGTCCTGTCGGTGACGTCCGCCGTGATCGGCCTGACGATCGTGAGCGTGCTGTTGGCCAAGGCCGGTGACGTCCTGAACAAGTCTGATGACCCAACCGAGCAGCTCGCATTCTGGATCAAGTTCGGTGTGTCGCCCGCATTGATTGTTTACGTCGCGGTGCTCGCCGTCCTGGCCGGAATGATCGTTGGCGTGGTTCCCGCTCTGAAAGCGACGGGGAAGCGAGTGCAGGCAGGGCTTCAGCACTTCGCATCGCGCGGTGCCTCGATGCAGCTTGGACGAACCTGGACCGCCCTGATCATTCTGCAGGTGGCGATCACCGTCGCGGCCCTGCCGGCGGCTTTGTACTGGGCGAGCGAATGTTTTGTTATCGGCATGCGCCCCGCCGCCCCGGCGGCGCGCGATCTGGTGCGGGGCACGCTCGCGTTCTCTCGCGACGACGCGACCGGAGATGGCGGTTCGGCGGCAAGGACCCGGGTAGGGGACGCGCGCTTCACCGACCGGATGACGACGCTGTTACAAAGACTCGAGGCGGAGCCTGAAGTGTCCGGTGTGACCTACGCGCAGCAGTTCCCCGGGGCTGAGGGG
>JACDBQ010000136.1 GCA_013694845.1 Acidobacteriota bacterium | reverse complement strand
CTTCTCTGGCGAGACGCTCTCAGAACTGGAAGTAGATGAAGTCCAGGGACGTCGTACTGTGGAAGACGAGGATCCCCGCCAGGGCGACGCCGCACGCGACGCCCTGGAGAGCGATCTCTCCCCAATTGGCAGCGGTCGCTTCCGGCTGCGTGCGGCCGCGCGGATCGCGGCCTCCCTCCACCCAGATGCCCTGCACCCACAGCGGCACCGAATACACCAGCGCGAGCAGGAACAGATACAGGGCGATGCGGTAGTCGGCCTCCGGCGCGGCAAACGGCGAGAGAGCGAAATCACGAACGAGTGCCGTCAGCTCGGTTTCCCTGAAAACGAGCCACCCGATCAGCGTCAGAACGAACATTCCTATTGTCTGCAGGCAGATCACGAGCGGGCGTAACAGAGGCCACTGCCGCCAACGCGCTGCGCGATCACCCGGGGCCTGACGGTCGACGCCCCCGTCGACGCGGAGCGGTTTCATCATCGCGCGCGCGCGCGTCGCGATGAGCAGCAGGCCGTGATACAAACCCCACAGAACGTAATTCCAGCTGGCGCCGTGCCAGAGCCCTGACAGCAGAAATGTAAACAGGATATTTCTCGCCCACTTCCCTTCCCCCCCACGTGAGCCGCCGAGCGGCACATACACATAGTCACGGAACCAGGTCGACAGCGAAATATGCCATCGGCGCCAGAAATCCGACGGACTGCGGGCGAGATACGGATGATCGAAATTCTCGGGCAGTTCGAAGCCGAGCAGGCGGGACGTGCCGCGCGCGATGTCGGTATAGGCCGAGAAATCCGCGCAGATCTGGATCGCGAAGGCGAATACGCCTGCCCACAGGATCGGGAACGTCGGATCCGACAACGCGAAGACCTTGTTCGCGACCACCCCGACGTTGTCGGCGATGACGAGCTTCTTGAAGAAGCCCCAGCAGATCTTCAGCAGCCCCGTGCGCGCCGCATTCGACGAAAACCGCCGTCGCGCTTCGACTTGCGGCAGCAGGTACGAGGCTCGGACGATGGGGCCGGCGACGAGCTGAGGAAAGAGCGACACGAACACCGCGAAATCGAGCAGGCTCGCCCGCGCACTCATCTCACCTCTGTAGACGTCGATCGTGTAACTGAGCGTCTGGAACGTGTAGAAGGAAATGCCGACCGGCAACATGATCCGGAGGAGCGTCGGGTTCGTGTCCCAGCCGGCTGCCGTTAACACGCTGGTCACGCTTTCGACGAAGAAGTTGAAGTACTTGAAGAACGCAAGCATCCCGAGGTTCGACACGACGCTGGCCCAGACCAGCAGGCGCTTGCGGGCAGGCCACCGCTCCATCGCCCGGGCCGCGTAGTAGTCGACAATCGTCGACGCGGCGATCAGGATCAGAAACCAGGGGTGGACGTAGCCGTAGAACAGATAGCTGGCCCCGAGCAGCAGGAGGTTCTGCGCCCGGTGCGGCAGCAGCCAGTAGATCGCCATGACCGCGATGAAGAAGCCGACGAAGTCGAGGGAGTGGAAGATCACTGGATGCGCGCGCGCAGCCGCTGGTACAGGTTCTCGGTGTAGCGCGGCCTCCACGCCTCGTTCACGTGGTCCCCGTCTTCGTACATTTCGAACGGCAGGTTCGGGTCGCCGGTGTCGTCGTGGAAGATTCCCCCGCGGCTCTCGATGTAGGCGCGAAGGGCCCCGATGTAATTTCGCAAAGCCCTCGACTGTTCCGGCGGGCGATTCCCGATCGGGCGCCGCTGCACGCGAACGAAACAGAGCGTGATGCCGGCCGCCTGGGCATCGCGGAGCATCAAAGGCAGAACGGAGCGGTCGACATAGCGGTCGAAGTCGGCCTCACGATCGACCGCTTCGGCCAGGTCGGCGGCTTCGAACGGACGCATGTGCAGAAAGTCGAATCGCGCGTTCATGTCGCGGATGAACCCGGTGCGTCGGCGACGGCTCGGGACCACCGCCCGCGCCAGATGGTCGGGCAGAGCCGGGAGCAGCCACAACCGGGCGGCATCCGCCGCGTACGCCCGGTCGAAACCCGTCCGGACCCGTTGCCGCAGCGCACCGGCCCGGGCCGCAATCGCGGCGTTGACCTCGAGCTCCTCGTCGCGTGCGACCCGGTCGATGTTCCAGCGGAACCCTTCGTCCAGTCTGAACATCACATCGGTCAGGTTCGTGTCGCGGAAGAAGATGAACACCACCCGCGGACGGGTGCCGCTGGCGATCACCCAGTTCTTCAACGCGAGATACCAGTACGCGGATCCCGAGCCCGCTTGAAGAATCGGCGCGGCCGGCCGGCCGGTGAGCTCCGCCAGGCGGGTCGTGTGCATGCGGGTGCCGGCCATCGAATCGCCGATGACCACATAGGCCGGTTTCAACGCGGCGAGCTGTTCGATCGGCTCCCGCTCGAAGGGGCCGCGCTGCCGGAGCCCCTCGAGCGCCGGCAGATAGGAGGCCGGCAGACTGGCGCCTGCGAAGCGTGCGTTGAGCGCCCGCAGCCCGAAGGGTACGAGCAGCATCAGGGCGATCAGCGCACACAGCTGTGCGACGCCGATCCGGCTCCGGTCAGGCGAGATCATTCAGGGGCGGTTGAACCGATCAGAGGACGCTGCACCGAAAAGCAACGGGGATTGTACCCCACGCTCACCGACGCGCTAGGCGGGGCAGGACCCGACCCGATACGAGACGTGGGTCTCGACGCCGCTCCGCGTCACTTCGGCCACGTCGTAGGATTCCTCTTCGAACCCGGAGAACTGGAAGACCCAGTAAATATGACCGTTGGCGCGGATCAGGCCGAAGGGCAACATGTAGCTCACCCCTTTGCGGTCGCAGTAGGCCACCTTGGCCGAGATGAAAGCCCTGGACTGTCCCTTCGCACCCACCAGCACCCAACCGTGTGCGAACGTCGCAAGGCCGCAGCCATCCTTGTCGTCGCGCCCCGGAGGGTATTGACGGACGACTTCGACGTAATACGCGGTCCAGTCTGGATCCTCGGTCGGCGCGCGATACATGGCCTCGACGGTAATCGGCACGAGCTGGCGCTGCGCTTCCTTGACGGGATGCTGCCACGAGGTGAAAGCGCGCGATGCCGCGGTCTCCTGTCGATTGAACGCCGCGGTAAGGAGTGCTGCCACCTGATTCCAGGTCGTACCCTCCTTCTCGACCGATTGGACGCCTTCGATCGACCCATCACCACTCGCGACCACGCCATCCTTGGGGTACGGCCGCTCGAACGGCGGCGGCGGCGGCGTCGCAGCTTTGTAGTCGGTCTTGAGCGCCAGACGCGGTTCGCACATCAGCGTCGTCGTCACAACCGACGTGAGGGTCACGTTGCCGGTGCGCTCGCCATCACGCCAGATCGCCAGCGTCCGCGGAGGGTCATCGATCCCCCACCAACGCACGGGCACTGCCGGCAGCGAGATCGGCAGCTCTCGGCCCTTGATGTCGTCCGGCCATCGGGAGCTCCAGCGTCGCCCGTCGAACGCGGCAAATGGCGTGACGATGCCATCGCGGCGAAGAACTCCGAGCATGAACTCGGAGGTGCGCTCCTGCGGCGCTGGAAGCTCCAGCGCCGCAAGAACCGCCGCGACCGCCAGGGCCGAGGGTTTCATGCAACCCGCTGCGCGAACAGGATGACGTAACCGTCCGGGTCCTCGACGCCGAACTCCCGCATCCCATAGAACTGGGTCTTCAACGGCATGACCACCTTCGTGCGGCCCTCGATCTGCTGGAAGAGAGCGTCGATACCCGATTCCGGGGACTCCGCTTCGAGGGTGATGAACAGCGCGTTGGTTCCGCCGACGGACCTGGCCGCAAACTGGGGAAGGTCCTCGGCAGCGGCAGCCATCAGGTTGAGGAAGACGCTGACACCATCACGCTGAAGCCAGACGAACACGAACGGCGCGGCATCGGGGACCGTCGCCACAATGGCAAAATCGAGCACGTCGCGATAGAACGCCGTGCTCCGGTCGATGTCGGTGACGATGAGGTTGGGGGTAACGTCCTGCAGTTTCATCGGGTGGTTCTCCTGAATGAGCGGCTCTCAGGTGACACAACCGCCCGGGCGAGGAGCCGGAGCACACGTCGAGCGGTGCTCGCAACTCCTCCATCCATAGCCCCTGCGAGCAGGGCCATGAGTAGGGTTCCTCGGCTCGCCGGAAAAAAGAAGGCGGCCTGATCGTACGGCGGAACCCGCGAGGTACAGGGGGAGAATATCAAGAAATGTTTTGAGGTTTCAAGGTTCCGAGGTTCTACCGCTCCGCCTCCATCCGTTCCTTTTTCAGACCAGCCGACCGTTCCAGGGAACGTTCCAGCAACCAGCAGAACAGCGCCCAGGACATGCCGATCAGCCAGCCGGCCAGCACGTCCGTCGGGTAATGTACGCCGAGGTACACGCGGGTCGCGCCCACCAGCAGGGTGGCGAACATCGCCACGAACATGCAGTAGAACTTCACCAGGCGCCGTTCCGCGACGCGCATCAGGAGGGCGCCGAGCGTCAGGAAGATCGCCGCCGACGTCAGTGCGTGGCCGCTCGGGAAGCTGAGGCTCATCACTTGCCGCAGATGCGGCACGACCTGAGGCCTCGGCCGCGCGAAGAGCTCCTTCAACAGATCGTTGAGCAGCCAGCCACCGACGCTCGCGGCGAACACGAATGCGGCGTTGCGATACATCCCCTGCAGAACGAGAAAGCCCACCACGGCAAGCACCGCCATCCCCAGTACCGTGGGGCCGCCGAGCGCCGTGATATCAAAGGCCGCCATTTCGAGCCAGGCGGGCCCGATCGGCTGAGACGGATTGTCCGCTTTGCGGAGCGACGACAGGATCCGGCGATCGAACTCGAGGGTGTCTCCGTCGAGGACCTCGCCGGCCAGGTGGACGATGATCAGCGCGACACCAAGCAGCACCAGTGTGCCGAGGAGCAGCCACAGCTCGTCGCGATCGCGCGATACGAGGCGGGCCTTCAACGCCTGAAGACCCGCGTTCGCCAGTTTCTTCATGCGATCGGCGGGGCCCCCGGCACCCCGCCTGGCGGCCGCCATTGCGCGGGCACCTCCGACAGCGGCACGGGCTCGAACTCGCCCGAGAGGAAGTCACGAATCTCGAGGACGGTCTTCCCCTTGCCCAGCAAGATCGCCAGTTCGGCATTCATGTGTTGCGCAATCCCACCCCCACCGCCGCGCCCGGCACCTCCGGCCGACGCACACCCGGACCGCGTCGCCCGATTCATGCGCTCCACCACCAGGCATGACGCCGTCTGCTCCTCGGGCGTCATCGCCGGCCACCCCGTCGGCAGCGCGGTCGGCTGCACTCTTGGCGCAAACGGTCTGAGGCCGCTCGAGCTGAGTAGAACTTTGCCGGCGAGGTCCTTACCTTCGAGGTCGGTCTCGCGGCCAGCGCCGACGTCAACCAGCTCGCCGGTGACGTCGCCCGTGGGCGTCCCCTGCCCCAGCGCCACGTCATGAATGTCATACAGCTTCCGGCTCACCGGCGTGGTCGTCCACAACTCCCCGACGCTGGGCTGCCATTGTGGGCCCCCGGAAACGACTCGATCCGCACGTTGGTGTAGCCGTACTC
>JACDBQ010000130.1 GCA_013694845.1 Acidobacteriota bacterium | reverse complement strand
TGCGGCGACGTCCGGCGTGAGCGCCGGCGGCCGCATGGCCGTCTCCGCGAACGGGTTCGCGGTCACGACACCACCCCGCAGAAGCGCATCGCCGCGACCGCGATGCCCTGCGCACACGCGACCAGCTCCGAGACGGGCACACGCTCGTCAGCTCCGTGCGCGAGATGCAAATCGCCCGGGCCGTAGCACACCGCCGGGATCCTAGCTTCGGTGATCAAGGTCGCCGCGTCGCTCCAGTTATCCAGCCCAGCGATGCTCGCTCGCGCTCCCAGCGCGCTCTGCGCGCCGAGCAGCGCCTGAACGACACGCTCGTCGTCAGCCACCTCCGCGGGCGGCACACCACCCTGGAGCCACGCGATCTCCGCTGGATGCTCGGATCAGCCGCGGATCAGCCGCCGCGGCCGCCGCAATCTACTCCTCGACCTCGCGCTCCACGCAGCTTCCCCATCCGGCCGCGTCCGCCTGCTCCGGCAGGAACTCGAAGTGCACCTCGATCCGACAGCGCGCCGGAACAGAGACGATCCATTCACCGCCGTGGAAACCGGTCACAACCGCACTCGCGGGAGAGAGATGATGGTGCCCTGGACGCAGCATCCACTCGTCGTTGAGCCTGCGAATCGCTTCGAGCAGGTAGGCCGCCTTGTCGACCGCGCTCACCGCCCCGCCCTGTCGGTGGTGGCGCGGAGCGATGCCGGCATGGCCAGCGCGACCATTCACGTCGATCGTCGCGGAGCGAGCCGCGACAGCAGGTCAAGACGGCGAGGCCGCTGGGCTCCGGCACGATGGCTGCGTCGGCGCGCACCGTTCGTGCCGTGACGAGACCGCCCGCGCCGGTCGTCTCCTCCTCGCTCACCGTATTGACGATCAGATCGCCGCCAAGCCGCAGGCCGAGCTCCCGGAGTGCCTCGGCGGCAAACACCATCGCGGCGACTCCGCCCTTCATGTCGCAGGCGCCGCGACCGTACACGGCACCGTTTCGCACTTCGCCACCGAACGGATCGGTGCTCCAGGCGTCGCGGCTCAGTCGTGACGACATCGATGTGCCCGTTTGCGCAACAGGGACGGACCGCCGTCCGCACCGGCGAACCGGGCGACCAACTGCGGCCGGCCCGCGAAGTCGAAGCCGTGCGGTACGTAGGCATGGCCAGCCACCAGCGAAGCCGGCGGCTCCTCGAGCTCCGCCGCTGCACCGCTGGCTTGAAGCCGCGCCGCCAGAAACCGTTGGATGCCCTCGATGTCCCCTCCGGATCGATCAGGCTCCCGTGCCGCGGTGTCGTAGCCGACCAGCCGTTGCAGGAGATCGACGAGCTCGTTCTCCCGCGCGGCGATGTGATCGCAGACGCGCTGCTCCTGGTCGCTAGCGGTCAACGGCTCTCCGCGCGCCCGAGATGCTCGCGCTCGCCCGTTACGTGCTTGGACCACGTCGTCGCGAACCACTGCTCGGTCAGGCCGGCGAGGTAGCGGCAGTAGCCATGGCGTCGGCGAGCTCGCCGTGGGTGAGGTAGTGGCGCGTTCGGCGTACCGATTGAGCAGCTCGCGCAAGGCGAGCATCCGGTAGCCTCGCCCGATCACCTCGGGATGCATCACGAGCGTGAGGTGCCACTGTTCCTCGACAGCGGATTCGAACTCGCCGAACCATGTTTTCACGAACGCGGATTGGTCGGCGGGTCCGGCGGTGCCAGAGTCCAAGCTCCAGCCGAAGTGCGGCAGTCGTCCGTGCGCCAGTGGGCCGGTAGCTCTAGCAGTGAGAGCTCTTGGTGCTCCTCCATGTATGGCCTGTCGTCTCCCATGCAGCTTGAGTCATAGACAAAGTCGAGCTCGACCAAGAGCTCGAACGTCTCGGGCGTCATTACGCCGCCTGGGGCCCGGTACCCGTCGGGTTGCGTTCGACACAACTTACGACCTTCCGGCTGCAACACGTCCGACTGAGCCTGGTTGGCTTTGACGGAGACCTCGAGCCCAGAATGACCTGACCTTTAAGGATGTCGAGCACCCATCGATGCCTCGCCCGATGATCGAGCGCTGCATATCGCGCCGCTCTATCACGTCGGCGGCGCGCAGGCCTTCTTCATCCCGCACCTCCTCGTCGGCGCAGCAAACATCATCCGGTTCCCATGGGACGCCGCAAGCGCGCTAGAGACCATCCAGGACGAACGTGCCACCACCTTGTTCGCCGTTCCCGCGCAGATCCAGGCGATGCTGCATCACGCCGAGTTTGCGACGTATGACCATTCGTCGCTCTCGATGACCACCGGCGGAGCGGCACTGCCGGCGGCTACGACGCGCCGCGTTCTCGCCGAGCTCTGCCCGCGACTTTACAACGGCTACGGGATGACCGAGGCGAGCTTGACACTGCTGATGAATCCGCGCGACGCGGTTCGAAAGCTCGGCTCGTGCGGTAAGGCGACGCTGCTGACCGAATCCAGGCTTGTCGTCTTCGACCCGCAGCGCGACGTACTTCCCGACGAGCAGGTGTCGGACGGCGAGATCGGACAGCTCATCGTGCGTGGCCCGCAGATCACGCCCGGCTACTGGAACCGCCCTACCGAGAGCGCTAGGCGTCTTCGCCACGGCTGGCTTTACACCGGGGATCTGTTCCGCTGCGACGAGGAGGGTTACCACTACTTCAGTGGTCGCGCCGACGATCTAATCGTCTCCGGTGGCGAGAACATCTATCCGTCCGAGGTCGAGGGTGTTCTGCTGCTCTGCCCAGGCGTCCGCGAGGCTGCCGTCGTCGGCGTGCCCGATCCGCACTGGGGCACCGCCGTGACCGCGTTTGTCGTCTGCAGCGACCCCGCGTTGACCGAGCAGAAAATCGACGGGTTCTTTCGGGAAAGCGACATGATCGCTGCATTCAAGCGCCCGAGGCGAGTCGTGTTCGTTGACGACCTGGAGAGAAATCCCAGCGGCAAGCTCCTCCGCGGCGAGCTGATCGCCAGCCTCGACTAACCCGCTGCTTTGCTCGCTATGTGGCGGGCATCAGCGCCGTGCTGCGGCGACGCTCAGCTTTGTGGCGACATCGCCGGTGATGGGCTCGCCGTGTCCAGGCCAGGCGATCGAGATGTCGAGAGTCGCGAGCCGTCGCAGCGAGCGGCGCGCTTGGTCGACGTCCCAGCTCCACGCCGGGCCCGGGGTGTAG
>JACDBQ010000112.1 GCA_013694845.1 Acidobacteriota bacterium | reverse complement strand
AACATAGGGCATTCCTTGATTCATTGCCGCCTCCGCAAAGGGCGGAATTATCGCATAATGCGGTATTGTCTTTGTAAAATGGTATAAGGTAAAAGTTTTATGGGCGCACCAACGGCGCGAAAGAGACACTCTATTCTCTTGACTATTAATGCTGCACCGGCATTATCCACCCTGGCATTATCTGCCCTGATATTCATAACGCCGGTGTTTGCTCAGTCACGTCGGCCCACAGAGAAAAAGCCGATTGTCTCCGCCGGGCAAAGAGCGCCAACTCAAGATTCCGTCGCTTTCGATCAGCTTGCCCGCCGCGCGGGAGTCGCGCGTGAGGCGAATCAACTGAGCGAGTCAATCAACCTTTATCAGCAAGCTCTTAAAATGCAGCCTTCGTGGACGGAAGGTTGGTGGTATCTCGGCACGCTTCTCTACGAACTCGACCGGTACACGGAAGCGCGCGATGCCCTTCGACGTTTCGTCACGCTCGAACCGAAGGCCGGTCCAGGATATGCTCTGATGGGTCTGTGTGAGTTTCAACTTCGGGAGTATGAACGTGCCCTGGTAAACATTCAGCGCGGCCGCGCTCTGGGGCTGGGTGACAGTGAACAGCTTACCTTCGTTACACGTTATCACGCGGCCATCCTGCTAACTCGTTTTGAATTCTTCGAGGGGGCAACCGAGATCCTACACTTCTTTGCGCGTACCCAGACTAAGGAGAATCCAAAAGTAACTGAAGCCATCGGGCTGAGCGTATTGCGTCTGCCGCTTCTGCCTTCCGATATTTCAGCCGATAAACGTGATCTGGTTTTAAGGGCCGGACGGGCCGCCTCTCATCATGCCGCGCGCCGCCTGGTTGATGCTCGAAAGGAGTTTGAGCAACTCGTGGCGCTCTACCCTGAAACGCCTAATGTGCATTATGCCTATGGGGTTTTCCTGCTTGATGACAATCCTGATGCGGCAGCAAAGCAATTTCAACGTGAATTGAAAATTTCACCTTCGCACGTACCCGCCCGATTACAGATCGCATTTACGCATATCAAAAACCGCGACTACGCCGCCGGATTACCCCTCGCTGAGGAGGCGGTTCGGCTTGACCCCGCTTCATTTCCTGCGAGAAATGCTCTCGGTCGAATCCTCATAGAGACCGGAGACGTTGCGCGCGCGATCAAGGAACTCGAAGCCGGTGTAAAGCAGGCTCCCGACAGTCCCGAGATGCACTTCGCGCTCGCTCGCGCTTACACACGCGCGGGGCGAAAAGAAGATGCTAAACAAGCGCGTGCCAATTTTCTCCGTCTCGATAAGTTGCGCCGCGACCAGCGCGGAGAATCGCAATCAGCAAGCGCATTGGAGGCTAACCCTGACAACCCGACACCGAGGTAGTTTTCATAAGTAAGCTCATTTGTAGTGGGGTGATTTACAACGTATGAAATCTGCTCTCGGTAAGAAGAATCTGTTCAAGGTCGTACTGATAGTTGGTGCTTTTATCGGGTTCTGGAATCCGCAGCGGCTACTGAGTCAAGGCCCGATTCATAACAACGCTCCTTCATCAGAATGGCGACCGACGGACGGGCCTTCGGCGGGTGCGCACTTTAAGTTTACCGATCACCATATCCGTGTGATCAGGCCGAACGACCGTGTTCCGTTGTAAAGAGTCGGCAAAGATGCAGACGATGGACTATAGAAGTAATACCTAAGTGTCAGGTCTCATGACATCGTGGACAAAATCTTAATTGAAGCAGGTCTCACGACATCGTGGACATTTTCCCGAATCGGACTACCCTGCAATTGACAGTTCCCGTCGGCGCACATATCTTTCAGGCACTGTGATCATAACCGATGTCGTAGGAGAGGTGAAAAGCAGTTCGTCAAATAAGGAGACTTATCAATTATGCGAAAGGTTACAACCTTAATTAGCTGTGCAGGGCTATTGTTGTTGTCGAGCGTTGCGGCATTCGGACAAGCCGTGTACGGCAATATTGTCGGCACCGTGACCGATCCACAAAGCGCAGCAGTAGCTAATGCCACAGTCACCATTACTGACACCGCGCGGCAAACCAGCGTCACGACAGCGACTAATGACGATGGCAATTTCACACAACGCGGTCTGATTGCTGGCGAGTATCAAATCCGCATTGAGGCCAGTGGCTTCAAAGCAGCGGTGCAAAACGTCACGGTTTCGGTTGACCAGGAGACCCGCGCGGAATTGAAACTGGAGGTCGGCAATGTCAGTGAGGTCGTCGAAATCAGCTCGGGGGGACCGCTCCTTAAAACCGATCGCGCCGATGTGGCGGTCACGTTCAGCGAAAAGACCGTTACCAATCTGCCGATTATCAACCGGCGCTTCACGCAATTTGAATTGCTGACGCCGGGTGTGCAGGCGACGACTTCGCAGACGGCTTCGTCGGAAGACCCGCAGGGGTCGTTCCGCAAAGTCGTCAACGGGCAGAGCTTCGCGGGCACGACGCAGTTGCTGGACGGCACAGACAATCATGACGCGTTGCTCGGTTTGATCGTCATCAATCCGACGCTCGAATCGCTGTCGGAAGCGAAGCTTACGACGGCGTCCTACGACGCGGAGTTCGGTGCGACAGCGGGCGTTATCAGCGTGCAGACCAAATCGGGCGCGAACGATTT
>JACDBQ010000067.1 GCA_013694845.1 Acidobacteriota bacterium | reverse complement strand
GCTTGCCCGACGCCACGCGTGGCCCCTGCTGAGTGCCGGCAGCTACGTGTGCACGTGCGCGCTGGTCATCGCGTGGTTCTTCTCGTCGTATACGACCGGCCAATGGTTACGCACGGAGCTGTTCCTGACGCTGTTCGTCACGCTGTTCGGGTATCTGTTGTGGACGCTCCTGGTGACACGCAGCTGGGCGCTGCAGGCGCAGCTGTCGGTCGCCGCTTTGACCACGGCGCCCCTCGCCTACCACCTCGCGTCGCTGATCCTGCTCAACCCCCACCCGGCCGCGTGGCTCGTCTACCTGGTGGCGTTCACCGTCGCCGGCCTGGTGATCGCGCAGCGCTCGCGCACTCCATGGGTGAGGGTGGCGGTGCTGCTGCTCGCAGGACTGCCAAATCTGGCGTGGCTGCAGGCCCTGCCGGATCGTGGCTGGTACGCCGCGGCAGTCGTGTCGGTCTTCGTGCTGTACGGGCTGCATCTTGCGGCGCAGTGGGAGTCGACGAGCGACGACGCGGCGCAGGGTGAGATCCCGCTGCTCGAGGTTGTTCACACGCAGCTCAATGGGTTGTGGCTGCCGGTTTCCTTGTATGTGTTCCTCGACACCAGATACGCCTGGCTGGCTCCGTGGATGGTTGCCGCGCTGTCCTCGTGGAACGGCGCGCTCGCAGGGGTGGCCCGACGCCTCGCGCCGCGCACGACCCTCCAGTTCGTGGCGTTGAGCGCGACCCTGGCGGCGGTCGCGCTCGTCCTGGCATTCGACGGCCCCGCGGTCGCAGTCGGCTGGGCGGCCGAAGGAGTGGTGCTCGGCTGGCTGGCCGTGCGCGAGCGGAGCCGACGCATCGGTATCGGCAGCGGGCTGCTGATCGGGTTGGGCAGCACGCAGCTCGCCTTGCTGCTCGCCGCTTCGCCGGTTGCGAGCGACGTGCCGATCTTCAACTCGCGAACGCTGGCCGCGGCGCTGATCGTCGCGCTACTGTCGTGGCTGGCCTGGCGGATCCGCGATGACCCGGCGGTTACGGTACGCGGTCAGGCTCGCACTGCCGTCATCATCGCGGCAAACCTGCTGTGCCTGGCACTCGTCTCGGCCGAGATCCACGCGTTCTTCAGCGGACGGGGGGCGGATTCGGCCATCGCCGGCGCCCCGACGTCGGCGGCAGCCGCGGACCTGGCCGAACAGGTGACGCTGTCGGTCGTCTGGGCGATGTACGCGGTGGCCCTGATCGCCGCAGGTATCCGCCGCCGGTACGCGCCCGCACGGTACCTGGCGATTGCACTGTTCGGGGTGACGGTCGCCAAGGTCCTGCTCAACGACATCGCAGGGCTGGATCGCCTGCATCGCATGCTGAGCGTCCTTGGGGTCGGGGTCCTGCTCGTCCTGGCGTCGTATCTGTATCAGCGTATGGCGGCGGATACCACCGTTCCACATTGACCGACGGCAGGTAAAGACCCGTCACTTGACTCTGCCGGGCCAGCCGGCGCGCCGAGCGCTACCCGTTTCGCCGCATGGCTGCCCGCACCCGCTCGATCAGGGCCTTGTCGCCGGCCCCGGTGTACTCCACGATGGCGACGGTCACCCCGGGCCGCTCCCGCAGTCGCGCGGCGTCCTGGGGTCGTGCCACGATCAGGTCCGGCCGGAGGGTATCGACCACCCGAAGGGCCTCGGTGAGGTCAGCGGCGGGCGCGACCGCGAGCTTGAGCTCTCCGAGGATCCTCTCGGACTCACTCTCCGGGTCGCGGCCGTTGCCGACGACCATCACGAGGGGCGCGGTTCCGTCCTCATCCTTGGGCCTGCGGCCGCCCCGGGCGGCTCGGCGGCGATCGGCATTGTTTCGACGTTCTGAAGCGCTGGACATGCCTTCAGCATAGTCCGAGTCGCCTCACGGCTCGTCGGGATGAAAGATCTCCTCGATCCTCTGGCCGAAGAGCCTCGCGATTCTGAACGCGAGCGGGAGGGAGGGATCGTACTTGCCGCGCTCGAGCGCGTTGACCGTCTGTCGGGACACGTCCAGCGCGTCTGCGAGATCCCCTTGCGACCATCCGCGTGCGCTGCGCAACTCGGGCAGGCGGTTGGTCACTGCAATCGACGCCACGCGACGAAGATTCCGATCGCCACGAGCAGCCCCGGCGAGAGCAGGATGTCAACCGGATCCAATCGAGGGACCCAGGCCCCGGCGGTCTTGAGATTCACCAGGAGAGCGGCCACCGGCAGGTAAATGACGAACGCGAACGCGAGGCCCTCGAGCACGATGCGCTGCACCATCTCGTCCAGATCGCGCCGCAGCAGCCGCCAGAATAAAGCGGCCCCGATCATGAGCGGCAGGACCGCCGCTACAGCGAGACCGGTACGCGCCGAGGGCCCCAGCGTGCCGGTTTCTTCCGGATCCGAACCAGGAGGTTCCCGCCGAGTGCGACCGCAATGGCCAGGAAATAAAAGCCGTAGAGCTGCGAGCCCTGAGCGGTGCTCGCCTCGCCAGTTTGACTCTTCATCACCACGTCCCCCTTCCAACTCGGGAACAGTGTAAAGTGAACTTGTCAGTCTGTCAAACGTCCTTTACAGCGCCTGGAACCGGTGGACCCTGGATCACATGGGTGGTGCCTGGAGGCCCCGGTAACGCAGCGCGAGAACCGTGATGTCGTCTTCCTGGGGCTGACCGGCGGCGAACCCGTTCACAGCGTCCACGATACTCGCCACCGATTCCCGGACCGGTCGGCCGGCGGTTGCGGCGAAGCTCTGCTCGAGGCGCGCGTCCGAAAACAGCTCGCCGCGGCCGTTGATCGCCTCGGTGACCCCATCGGTGTACAGCAGGAGGACGTCTCCTGCCTCGAGTGTCAGGCGGCCCTCGTGGTATTCGGCGTCCTCGAGAATGCCCAGGGCCACACCTGCATCGACCGTATCGAGCGCTCGCGGTCTGCCCTGCCCGGACGCCCACAGCGGGGGCGGGTGTCCCGCGCTGGCGTAAGCGAGCGCTCCCGAGCGGAGCGCGAGGCACCCGATGAAGGCGGTGACGAAGAATTGCCGTTCGTTGTCTCGCGCGAGCTCGGTGTTCATCCGGGTAACGACCGATGACACCGTCCTCTCGCTCCCGGCGACCGCGCGGAACAGGGTCCGGGTGACGGCCATGAACAGGGCGGCGCTGACCCCCTTTCCCGCGGCGTCTGCCACGATGAACCACAGCGTGTCGTCGATCAGCAGGAAGTCGTAGAGATCACCGCCGACGGCCCGCGCCGGGATCAGCGCGGCGCCCATCTCGACCTCGGCTCGCTGCGGAAATTCGCGCGGCAGCATTGCCATCTGGATCTCGTGCGCCAGGGCCAGCTCGTGATCCTGAACCCGGCGTTCGGCCGCCTCCTCCGCCAGTGCGACGTTCCGGATGCGGAGCGCGGCTGCCGAGGCCAGCGACACCAGCAGCTCCATGTCTTCTTCCCCGAAACGGCGTACGTGGGCGCGCGAATAGATCGCGACCATTCCGACACAGCCGGTCGCGTCGGTGATGGGTGCCGCCAGGATGCTCCGGATCCCGGAGCCGATGATGCTGTCAGAGCCAGCGAAGCGCTCGTCGATCGCGAGGTCCGAGACGAGCGCCGCGGTGCTCTTGTCCACGACTTCGCTGATCAACCGCCGCGAGACGAGGAGCTCGCCGCTCGCGCCCGGCAACCGCCGGCTGGCTGCCGGTGCGAGCGTGCCGTCAGGCTGCCGCAGCAGAATGACGCCTTCTTCGGGGTGCAGCGCCGCGAACAGCCGTTCGAGGAGCAGCTCGAGAAGCGCGTCGAGCGAGATGGGTCCCGCCATCGCACGGTGGAAGTCGTTGATCGCCTTGAGCCGTGCCGCCACCCGGGAGGGGGCGCCGCCGGGCGCGTCGATGTCATCGGTGATGTCCGCGACACGCCGGAAGATCGACGAGGTCAGGTCCCCGAAGCCGAGCGCCGCCCCGCCGCGCTCCGTTCCCGCATCGCTCACGTGGACCAGCGTGGCGCCCATCTTGACGACATCGCCTGCCGCGAGCGGACGCCGTCCGTCGATCCGGAGCCCGTTGACAAAGGTGCCGTTCCTTGCCCCGAGATCCTCCACCATCCAGGCGCCGGCATCCGCCACGATGCGCGCGTGCTGACGTGACATCGAATGATCGCTGATCGACACGTCGGCGTCAGCGCCCCGGCCGAACGTCAGCGACCCCTCGCGGCACTCGCGCTCGACGGGCGGTCCACCCGGCGGGTCGATCCTGAGTCGGATGGGAATCACGGCTGTACGGCGAAGCTGGCGACCGCCGCGTCCAGCGAGGGCTCGACGCGGAAGAGTGGCATGAAACCGGCCAGGCGGAAGACTTGCCGCACCGGCTCCGGCAATCCGCAGAGCACCAGCCGTCCCTTCAGGTCCCGCATGCGCTTGGCGAGCACCAGGAACACGCGCAACCCCGCGCTGCTGATGTACTCGACACCCGCAAAATCCACGACCAGGTCGCGCGCGCCTGCGTCGACGGCCTGTTTCACCACTTCGTCGACCGCGCCGCTGGTGGAGGTATCGATCCTTCCGAACGGTGCGATGACCGTCACCCCGTCACGATTGCTCTGTTCGATCTTCATCAGTCCCTGCTTCGCCCTCCGGTGCCGAGTCGATCCGCTTGCGGATGGTCAGAACGTTCCGGCTCGTGCGCTCGTAGCGGACGTCGTCCATCAGCGATTTGACCAGCGTGATGCCGAGGCCGCCAGGCTGACGTGATTCGAGCGGCAGGCTCACGTCAGGATCCGCCCGGGCCAGCGGATCGAAGGCCGGCCCGTCGTCCTCTACCGTGATCTCCACCATGTCGCCGACGCGGCGGAACCAGACGTCCAGCGCGGCCGATTGGACCCCGGGGCTCCCGTACGCGACGATGTTCGCCACGATTTCGTCGATGGCGACCCGCAGGCGCCAGGCCACATGCGCCGGCAACCGTTCGGCCGCACAGAAACCATCCAACTCGCTGCTGACCTGCCCGACGGCGGGAGCGGCTACAGAGACGCGGGCGTGGCGGCCACCGGGTACGTCGGAGTCCACGGCTTGAAGGGGTCAATCATACTCGGCCGGGGACGATGTGCTATAAAGCGCCACCAACTTTCCGGGGATCACCGTGTATTTACAGGTAGGGGCGGAAGACGAGAGCGAGTTGATCGGCAGGTGCCTGGCCGGGGACAGTTCGGCATTCGAACCCCTGGTTGAACGATACCATCGCCCCCTTTACCGGGTGGCGGCGCGGCTGCTGGGCGACCAGGAAGAAGCGCGCGACATGACCCAGACGGCGTTCCTCAAGGCGTACCAGAGCCTCGCAACCTGCGACCCGGAGCGACGTTTTTTCAGCTGGATCTATCGAATCCTGTTGAACGAATGCCTGAATGCCCTGCGAGCCCGGCGGCCGATGCAGGGTCTTGACGACAGCATGGCGGCTCCTTCGAGATCAGTGGATCCGATCGAGGCCGGGGAGACCAGCCGGCGGGTGAGGAAGGCGCTCCTGAAGTTACCCGAGGCGCAGCGCGATGTCATCGTGCTCCGGTATTTCGCGGAGTTGAGGTACGAGCAGGTATCGGCGGCGCTCGGGGTTCCGGAAAAGACGGTGAAGTCCCGGTTATTCAGCGCGCGGCAACGGCTGTGCGAGCTGCTCGCGGCCGAGAGGGTTTAAGAATGCTGGCACGAGACGAGTTCGAGCTTCTTCGACGACACCAGGACGGCGAGCTTCTGCCCGCCGAGGTGGCGCGCGTCGAGGCCCTGATTGCCGGCCGTCCTGAGGCCCGGATCGCGGCGGCGGCGTTGAGATCGCTGGGCGAGCCTGGCCCGATCGGCGAACCGGGCGCGCCGGCAGTGATGGAGATCATGGCGAGGGTCCGGGCGCTGCCGCGTCCGGCTGCGAGTGGGTGGACGCGGGCGAGTCAAGGGATCAGCCGGGCGATCGGCAGAACAGTGAATGCGGTTGCGGGACCCGGGTCCCGCGTGGAGGAGTCGATGTCGAGCAGGTCGAAAATCGTGTGGGGAATCAGTTCCGCGGCGGTCGTCGTCCTGGCCAGCCTGTGGATGGTCGGGGTCATTCCGCCCGTCAACCAGGGGGCCGACGCGACGATCGGCGCCGCGAAGCGTTACCAGGCGCCGCAGATTGCCGCCAAAGACGTGAAGCTTGGCGACACCGAGGCGCAGGCGTTCATGCAGAGCGAGACGTTCGATCGAATGTTGAAGGATCCCAACACCCGCAAGATGCTGGCAAGCGTCGAGATGCGCAACATGCTGGCGACTCCGGGGCTCAACGCGGCCCTGACGAACACGTCTTTTGCGCTGGCTCTGCAGAAGATCGCAGGGGACGCCAACCTGGCGAAAATGTTCGCCGACCAGGAGCTGACTGCCTCCCTGGCTGACGCCAAGGTGAGTGCCGCGCTCACCGATGCGGACATGCACGCCGCTCTCGCCGACAACGCGTTTGAAGCCGCGCTGAGCCAGACGGCCGTGCGGGCAGCTCTCGCCGATTCCGCCGTTCATGCCGCCTTCGCGGACTCGAATCTGGTGGCCGCCTTCGGCAAAGGTCACATCCAGCAGGCGCTGAAGTCCGAACAGTTCCGCGCCGGTCTGGCCCAGGGCCAGTTCAGCGCCTCTCTGCAATCACAGTTCAAGACGGCGTTCGACGATGCCGATCTCCAGGCAGCGCTCTCACGCAACGAGGTCCGGTCTGCGCTCGCGACGGCCAGCATGCAGGCGGCGCTCTCTCGACAGGAGATGCAGGCGGCGTTCGCGTCTCTCGCGGTCCGCAGCGCTCTGGCAGACGCGAACGTGCGGGCCGCGCTGACCAACGCCCAGTTCATGGACGCGCTGGCGGAGGCGGAGCTCAGGTCGTCATTGAAGGGTGCGGCGGTGTCGGGCGCGCTGGCCGCACAGCAGCTGTCGGCCGCGCTGTCGACCGAGCTCCGGTCATATTTCGGCCAGGCGGCGATCCAGTCGGCGTTCTCGAACGCCGCCATGCGCGATACCCTGGCGAGCGCGCAGTTCGCCGCGGCCGTGCAGTCGGCCGCCTTCCAGTCCGCGCTTCGGGACGCCGGGTTCGCCTCGGCTCTGCAGCAGTCCTCCTTCGCCAGCGCCTTGGCGAAGGCTGACCAGTAGATTTACGGTCTGCCGCCGATATCGATGCCGGGCTGCCCTCCGCAGTCCGGCATTTCTTTTTTCGATCGGCGTTGATGCCCTGCGGTAGCATCTCCCCGTCATCAACATGCGAACCTTACATCTGCGGACCCTGGCGACGGTCACGATTGTCGTCGTGGCAGTCCTCTTTTCGTCACCGGCGCGTGCGCAACTGAGCACCCAGGAGGGGAGCCGCATGCGGATGGTGTATTTCGAAGGGGCCGAATCGTACCTCGTACCCTACGCGGTCCGGACGTTCTTCAACTCGCTCGAGTTTCAGCGGAAGCTTCTCGGCTACGAGCCGGACAAGGACATCACCGTCCTGCTCGCGGATTTCGAGGACTCGGGCAACGCCGGCGTTTCGGTCGTGCCGCGCAGCACCATGATGGTGCAGGTGTCGCCACTCAGCTTCGCCTTCGAAACTCTCGCGGCGAACGAGCGGATGAACACGATCATGAAC
>JACDBQ010000025.1 GCA_013694845.1 Acidobacteriota bacterium | reverse complement strand
GAACGCAGCCGTCCGTCTATATCGCCGGCGGGTGAGGTCGGCCGCTTCGAAGATCTCCTGCGCCGGGGCAGGCTGGTGATACCGCTCGCGCCCCCGGACCAAAACCAAGGATCCACGCGACCAGCGCGCGATCGTTGCACACGTCGAGGCTGACGCGCAGTGTGCCTCCTTCGAGCTCGGTCATCACCTGGCTGCGGTGCCACTCACGCTCGCGAATGAACGCCGCGATGGATGGATCGAATTCGACGACGATTCTCTCCGGTGGTCCCGTGTTGACCCCCATCGAGTCGGCGAACGGTTCCGTCGGTAGCGGCCGCGGCGTGAAGGTCTCGTCCATCAAACCGAACGTCTCGATCCGTTCGGCGGCGAAAGTTCGCATCTCGCGGTATTCCGGCACCCATGCCACGAGATAGATTCCACCGTGCGCGTAGACAATTCGCTGCGCTTCGACGACGTAGTCCTTCGTCCTTCGGGAAGATGCCGAAGCGTAACGCATCTCTGCACGACGGTGGAGCAGCGTCGCATCGAGCGCACGCCCGAGTAGCTCCTTGATGCGGCGGTCGTCCCCCTTCTTGCGTCCTTCAGCCTTGGCCTTCAGCACCGTCGGCAGGCGATCCAGAAACTTCCGGCACGCGACCGGCAGCGCCTTCTCGATCTTCATGAAGGCCCGCTCTGCATCGTCCACCAGCGGCGCGCCGGCGAGCGTGGCGAGCATCGTGCGGCTGAAGTAGAGTGCGCAGAGCTCCATCAGTCCGAGGCCCATGTCTTCCAGACGATTGAATGGACGTGCATTCAGCTTCCACATGCTCGTGCCATTCATCTTCTCGTCGTAGAGAGGAAAACCGGCGCGGCACAGCGCATAGAGGTCCCGGCGGATCGTCCGTGCGCACACGTTCAGTTGCGCAGCGAGCTTGCCGATGACAATCCCGTTGCGCGCGCCATCCACGGCGCGCAGGATCTCCCATTGACGAACCACTTCCGAGTTCCGCGCCATTACGCAGCCCTCTTTTCTGCAGTGAACATCCGACCGGCCGGGTGATTCCACCATCCGCTTGCGCTTTCGGCCAGCCGCCACGCCCGAACGCTGTTGACTGTTGCGCGGAAACACCGGAAACACAGCTCGTGGTCCCGATCCGCGCGGACCTCACCACGAAACCGAAACCGCGCCGGATGCGCCTCGCAGGCGCGACAGGTGTGACGGGGGAGACGACGAAGACGACGCGATGCGCTGGGGGACATGGCAGATCTCCTTCTATATCCCCATCTTAGTAAGGAGGTGTGACAGGCCCGGTCATACGCTTTCGTTTCGCTTTCCGGGCCGCGTGGGTCGCTGGCGCGTCTGCGCTACTTCACCGACCCCAGGTACTTATCCAGCCAGTCGAGCACGTGCCGGATCATGCCGCGTGCGTCCGTCGGCACGTGACCACCCTCGAGCGCAATGTGCAGCTTGTGCTCCGGAGGCGTGCCAAGTAGCTCGAGCACCCGCTGCTGCGCTTCGAGCGGTGACTGAAAATCGTCGCGGCCGTTGATCAGCAGCACCGGCACTTTCACGCGCGGCATGAAGTTGGCCGTCTGGATCTCCGGTGGATAGTTGAAGCGCATGCCACCGGATGCAAAAACAGCCGTCTTGATCCGCGGCTCCAGCGCCACCGGAATCGGTCCGAAGTACGCCCCCATGCTCAGGCTGTAATAGGCGAGCCGGTCGGAATCGATCTCCTTGCGGGTCTCGAGGTAATCGACGCCGCGGAAAAAGTCCTTTGCCCACTGCACCTGCAGCTCGCGTAGCTGCGTCGGGCCATCAGACTCCGGTTTCCGCCGCTCGTAGGTCCCCTGATACACCGGGTACAGCACGGCACGCCCGCTGCGGACGATGAAACTGAAACGTAAGTAGTCGAGGTTCTGACTCGATCCGGCGCTCACCGCGTATCGGCTGGGGAAGAGCACCACCGTTTGATAGGGCGGTTTACCCGTCTTGGGGAGGAAGAGGTGCGCTGGCACCCGCTCGCCACCATACGCGGCGTCGAAGCTGATGGTTTCCATCCGCCAGTACTCCGGCGTGTCGTCGGTGTGGTCCACCCGCGCGTTCAGCGGCGTTCGGTCGTAGCTGTAGAAGCGCCGATAGACATCGAAGAGATCGTCGGAGACCGGCACCACGCTTTTCGGATCGCCAGTGAGGCGGGCGATCGGCCGGCCCGACTCGCCGTCCGGCTCCGGTGTCTTGACCAGCCGCACGCCGAAGGTCGGGCGCCGCTCCCACGGGCTGCGTCCATCTTCCTCCACATACCGGTAGTGCGGCTCGTTCCAGCTCCCGCCGAGAATGTAGCGCAGGGCCGTTCCGGCGACGATGTTGGTGCACCACTCCTTGACGTTGCCGGCCATGTCGAGAGTGCCCCATGGGCCCAGGCCCCGGCGCTCGCCAGCCTTCACCGGTCCGGTGCCGTCGAAATTACTGAGCTGCAGGATGTCGGAGGACACCTCCTCCCGCGGTGCGGCGCGGTACCAGTGGTAGACCGTCGGCAGCGACTTACCGGCGAAGCGGGCATACGCATTCGCTTCGAACCAGCTGAGACCGCCGACCGGGAAGTCCGCCTGGCCGGCGGGGAAGGTGCCGAGCTCCCACGACGCCGGACCCGGGCGCCCGGTCGTGTCGCGAAACCGCGCGATGGCCTCGGCGAATGGAAGGGTCCGCCCGTTGTCGGCGAACGGGATCGTCCAGTATTGCTGGTCGGCATATCCGTTGGCATCGACGAACCGCTTGAACTGCTGGTTCGTCACTTCGAGCCGGTCGATCCAGAAGTCGGGCAGACGGACCTCGGCCGCGACGCCGACGCTGAATGGTCCGCCCGGGACCGGCACCATGCCCTCGGGCACCGCGTCATGCCGCGGCAGCGCCAGCACACGGCGGTTCGCGGGCCCCCCCGCGATTTCGAGTGGAGCGTAGCCGCTCTTGTCAACGCGTACGCGGTAGTAGCCAAATGGCAGGCGCTGTCCGGCCAGAGGCGTCTGTCCAAGCGGCAGCCACGGCCCCTCGACCGCCAGGTAGTCGTGCACCGCCACGTCGGCGCCTTCAGGAGTCGTCGAGTAATTCACCGGGTACCACGCCTGCCGGACGCGCCCGACTTCGTCGGGGGCGTACCGCTCCGCCTCGCCGGCGAGACGGACCGCCGCGAGATTCTGACCGCTGGCCAGCAGACGTTCGATCTCGGGAATCGCCTGCTGGCGCGCCCAGCGCGCTCGGCGCGACTGCACGGTCTGCCAGACGCCCAGGCCGGCGGCAGCGACCAGCAGCAGGGCCACCGGGATCAGCACCACCGGACGACGCCACGCCGGTGCAGGAGGGCGGGTCAAGCGCGCGTGGATCGCGGCGAGGTCCGCGTGCAGCGTGTCGGCATGCGGGTAGCGGGCGGCTGGGTCCTTGGCGAGTGTGCGGCGCAGGATGGCTTCGACTCCCATCGGCGCGTCCGGCCTCGTCGTCCGTATGGGCGGCGGCTCGTCCCGCAGGATCGCCGAGATGAGGCCCGCGGGCGACGAGCCGCCGAACGGCCGTCGGCCGGCGAGCATCTCGTAGAGGACGGCGCCGAAGGAAAAGATGTCGGAGCGGCTGTCGACCGGATGTCCTTCGGCCTGCTCGGGCGACATGTAGGCCGCAGTACCCATGACCGTCCCCGCCACCGTCGCGGCGGTGATCGTCGCATCGGTCGGATTGCGCTGAATCAGTTTCGCGAGCCCGAAGTCCAGGACCTTCACGCGGCCCTCGCGCGTGATGATGATGTTGGCCGGCTTGATATCGCGATGAATGATGCCGCCGCTGTGTGCGACCTCGAGCGCACCGGCGATCTGGGTGCCGTAATCGAGCGCGGTGGCGAGCGGCAGCGGACCTCCGGCCAGCACCTGGTCGAGCGGCGTGCCATCGACCAGTTCCATCGCGATGAACGTCGTGCCGGCGTCTTCACCGATTTCGTAGATGGTGACGATGTTGGGGTGGTTGAGGGCCGATGCGGCTTGCGCCTCGCGCACGAACCTCCGGTGCCGCTCCGGGTCGGCGGTGGCGTCCGGGGGAAGGAGCTTGATCGCGGCGGCGCGACCCAGACGGCTATCGACCGCGCGGTAGACGACCCCCATGCCGCCGCGGCCGATCTCCTCCTCGAGACGATAGTGCGAGATGTTCACGCCGGGATTATACGGCCCGGGGCTGGACAGGGGTCTGGCCCCGTCCGCCACCAGATCGGACGGCTGCTGCGACTATTATTCACCAGCCATGGGGTTGCGCGATAGCCGCGAAAATGGCTCCGCGATCGCGGCGGCGTCATGTCGACTAAAGAAGTCTGAGCCCTGTCAGATCGGCCCGCCGCCAAAGCGTGACCACTCCTGTCACGGGTGACCCCGCATCATGCCCACATGCACACTCTGATCGCGCAAACACTGTCCTCGGTCACGCTTGGCGACCCATCTATCGTCAAGACGCTGACCATGTTTCCGCTCCTTGGTCCGGCGACCGTCGAGCAGGAGCCCTTCTACCTCACGCTCGACCAGGCCCTTGGCGACGGCTGGACCGAGATAACGGAAGTCTCCGAGCAGGGAAGTGTCCCTCACCTCCGCGTCATCAACAAGGGTCTCAAGCCGGTATTCATCCTGGACGGCGAAGAGCTCATCGGCGCCAAACAGAACCGCGTCGTCAACCTGACGATCCTGGTACCGGCGGAAACGACGCTGACGATCCCGGTGTCGTGCGTGGAGGCGGGGCGATGGAGCGCGAGATCGAGGGCCTTCAGCGCCGCGCCGCGGACGCAGTATGCGGCGGGCCGCGCCAAGCGGATGTCGCAGGTGACCGCCTCGATGCGGAGCTCTGGCGAGCACCGGTCCGACCAGGCGGAGGTGTGGGCCGACATCGCCGAGAAGTCTGTCCGGCTCGACGCCGCGTCGCCCACCGGCGCGATGGAGGAGATGTTCGCGCGTCACTCCGACTTCACCGACCGCTGCGTCGAGACGCTCGGTCCCGTGCCGCAGCAGTGCGGGGCGCTCTTTATGCTGCACGGCCGCGTGGTTGGATTCGACATCTTCGACCGAGCCGTTACCCTGCGGCGATTGTTGCCGAAGCTGGTGAGGAGCGTCGCGATGGATGCGCTGGATGATCGTAGTCCCGATCTCGAGGCTGGCCCGCGCGCGGGGCGAAGACGCGTGGCGCCCGCGCTTCTGATCAAGGTGGCGGAACACTTCCTGGCAGTTACCTCGGCCGCCGCCGTGCACCAGGCGGACGGCGTGGGCATGGGTCGAGACCTGAGGATCGTGGCGCCGAAGATCAGTGGCGCCGCGCTCGATGTCGATTCCTCCGTCGTCCATCTCTCGGCGTTCCACCTGTGAATGCCCTGCATCTCCGCCGCGTGTGCATTAGCGAACACCCTGATCCCCGGCCAGGCCGCTACAGTCGCCTGAAGGCGATCTGCCGCGCGCGAGCTATACCAAAGGGTATAGAGACCTACACCTTAAGAGGGCCCACTTGTCGATTCGAGTAACTTCGACTCACCGCGTCCACGAAATCTCAGCTCGACTGCGCGGAAAAGGCATTCGCTCGTTGACTCAGTGGCGGTACGGTGGCCATAATCCGCCGTCCCCTCTCGTAAATACATCGGGCCCACTCGTCGAGCATCTCTCCTCGGCTGGCACTCGCACGTCCCGAACCGGTGGAGATCGACCTTGGCGGCGGCCTGACGTTCCGAGTCGCGGGTCGGATCGACCGTATCGACAGGGTCGGTCCGGCGCAGTTCGAGGTGCTCGACTACAAGACCGGCGGCTTCTGGCGTGACGACTGGCAGGGCATCTTCAGCGGCGGTCGTCGTCTTCAGCATGCGCTCTACGGCCTTGCCGCCGTCGAACTTCTTCGCGCCAAGTACCGAAACCCGAAGGTGACGGGACCGCCTGCACAGAGTGGAAGTACGAATTCGGCCGTAGTTTCGGGAACCGATAGCTCCCAGCCGAAGGATTCCGCGTCTTTGGCGATACCGCCTTGACTGCCTCTTTCGGACTACCGTAAGAAAACCGTAGTGCATCGGGAACCTCGCGGCGCTCCGTCTGCTCACAGAACTGACGCACCATCAGTCCCAGCGCCGCTCCGACACGGCCGTCATAGATGACGAACTCGTCGAGCAGCACGCTGTAGATCTTGACGAATCCCGCGTTCATACGGCACGTGGTCGACTTGTCGCCGGCAACCCGCAAGAGATCAGCCTCGAGGGTTCGTTGGGAGAGGACAACACAACGGCGAGGTGGTTCAACTCTGACAGCAGGACGCCTTCGGCTCGCCGCTTCTCAAGATACCTGCCGTTGTTAGCCCATACGCCACCCCAGCGCAGAATCCCTTCACATACGTTGAAGGCACCAGCCTCGTCGCCATGCGATAGAGCGTCGCGCAATGCGACTCGAAAACCGTCGAGCGTTCGTTTGTTTTCTGTCCACGGCTCGTCGGTCCACCGATAGCTTGTAAACGCGTGGTGAAGGCCATCACACTGCCACGACTGTCTCGAACGCCGATCGGCGTACCTGCGGGTGAAGCGTCCGTTCGACTCGAACTGTTCGCGAAAACCACCTGATCATCTCGCGCACGTGCGGGTCAGCGAGATACGAGGTCTTATTCAACTGAGGTCTGACATCCGCGAGGCAAGTGAGTTCGACGCGACACTCGCGGGACCAGTATATTTCCCCTACGCAACCTGACGATCGGCTCGGCGCCGATCTCCTGCGAAGGGTGAATCGTGACGCCAGAGATCCAGTCCCGCGTGATAGATCGTCTCGTCGACACCGGCAAAGCCGACGAGCCTGGGCGCTGATAGTGCTCGCCGCCATGGAAGGCGAGCAGCAACTGAACGGCTTCCTCGACAAAGCGCACACCATCGTCCCTCCCCAGCGGTCGGGCCCTACAGAAGCCGAAGCAACCGAACCACCAGGCGCATACGTCGCCTCGATCAGCGTCGAAGGCTTCCGCGGCGTCGGTCCCGCCGTCACCCTGGCCCTGCGCCCCGGTCCTGGTCTCACGCTCATCGTCGGACGCAATGGCTCCGGCAAGTCCAGCTTCGCCGAGGGTCTCGAGTATTTGCTGACCGGACGTAACTACCGCTGGGAGAAGCGGCCCAAGGTCTGGGTTGATGGGTGGGACAACCTCCATCACGACAGCGCCGCGCTGAAGGCTGATCTCCTGGTCGAGAACAGAGGTACGGTCTCGGTGTCCCGCGTCTGGACTTCTGGCGATCTGGCATCGAACCAAACCAAGTGCGTTGGTCCCGACAAGAAGGCCGGATCTCTTCAAGCTCTCGGCTGGACGGATGCGCTGGTGACATTCCGACCGTTCCTTTCCTACAACGAGCTGGGCTCGCTGCTGGAAGAAGGACCGTCCAAGCTTTACGACGCGCTGAGCAAAGTCCTCGGGCTCGAGGACCTTGTCGGCGTGCAGACGCTGCTGGCAAATGCCAGGAAGTCGCGGCAGGGAATGGTCGACGCCGCAGACGATGGCGCGGAGGAGATCAAGTTACTCCTTGATGCCGTCGAAGCCGGAGCGGACCACGATCGCGTCGAACGGGCAAGGAAGGCGCTGACCTCGAAAGTCTGGGACCTGTCCGCGCTCAAGAAACTGGTCCAGGGCTCCGAGTCGCGAGAGGCTTCGCAGATCGACCTGCTCCGCAAACTGGAGTCCATCGATGCGATCGACGAGAAAGGCATTACCGCCGCGGTCAAGGCGCTCCGTGCCTCCGCTCGATCACG
>JACDBQ010000020.1 GCA_013694845.1 Acidobacteriota bacterium | reverse complement strand
GTCTGGCCGAGGCCGCGTTCCCGTACAACCCTTCCCACACCGCCGTCGCCGAGCCGAACATCGCCGCCCGTTCGCGCTGACCCGACTGTTGCGCGATGTCGACGGCAACCGTGGACATCCGTCTCGCCTCCTGGAGTCGGCCGGCGCGAGCCAGCGCGAGCGCCTCCACGTGGGCAATGGTATCTTCCGTGGCGCGTGTGGTCCTGGCCAGCGCTGCCTTTTGCTTCATCGCTTCACTGTCCGCGTTCAAGAAGGCGATGAAGTAACCCAGCAGCTCCGAAGAAGGGGACGCGAACTTGAGCTCCGTCGTTCGACGGAGGGTGGCCTCGAGGTCGGCGAGGCGATTCAGATTGAGCTGGCTGAATGCCTTGGCGTTATAGGCAGGGTTTCGGTCTGGATCGAGCGCGATGGATTTGTCGGCTTCGGCGATCGACAACTCGAACCTGCCGGTGCTCCTTGCCGCGAGCCCCGCCAGCAATGCGTGAGGAGTCGAATCGCGCGGATAGGTCCGCGCCCACGTCTCGAGGGTCTGCTGCTGCCGTTCAAGATTGCCGGTCACCTGACGGTCGTAGAAGGTATCGATCCAGAAGCGCTCAACGTCGCTGGCCCGATCGCGCAATTGGTACGCTTTCAGCGTGCTCTGCCTGGCCAGCGTCGATTCGCCGAGGTTGCTGTAATGGATGCCGAGCCGCGCATGGGCCAGCGCGAAGTCCGGGTCGATCTCGACCGCGCGCTTGAACAACGGCAAGGCCGCGCGGGGGCCGCTCGAATAGTAGACTGTCGACGCGGTGCTGAACGCCTTCCAGGCATCGAGCGACCACGTCGTCGCTTCCTCGAGCGGCTTCGAGTGTTTCTCGATAGTGGTGAGCGATTCACCCACGCGCGTCCGGAACCGGATCGCAATCTGGGTCAGTGAAGCGAGGACGTCTTCCTTGCGTGCGGCCTGCGCCTGCTCGTCGGCGAGAATATCGCCGGTCGTGCAGTTTCTGGCTCGCAATCCGATGACGTACTGAGTGCCGAGGCTCGCGATCGATCCATCGAGCACGGCGGCACTGGAAGTGCGGACGCACACATCCTGAGCCAGCTGGGACGTCAGTCGCGCGTCGGGCGGCTGCTGCATCAGCGTCAGCTCTTTCCGGATACGCTCCTCCGAGATCAGGCTGAGGAACGGCGACTGCTGGAGCTGGACGGCGAGTCCTTGTCGCAGCGTGTCGTCGAACACGGGATCGCCGGTGCTGTTGATGAACTCAGCGAGCACGATGGTGTCCTTGTCGGTCAGCTGCGCCTGTCGCGGATAGAAGATGTAGCCCACTACGGCGGCCCCCGCGATGGCGGCGGCGATAGCGGCACCGACTGGCCAACGGGCGCGTGCCTTCGCGGGTGGCTGATCGCGACCTGTCAGCGCCGAGTCCGATCCACGTGTGAGGCGCTCGAGATCGGTCCGCAGGTCGGCCGCGTGCTGATAACGGAGTGCGGGATCCATCTCGAGGCATTTCGAGACGATGCGTTCCAGTTCGGGAGATTCCTCGACCCGCAGCCGGACGGCGGGCGCGGGCCGGATGCCCTTGGCCATTTCGTACAGCACCAGGCCGACGCTCCAGAGGTCGGCGCGGTGATCAACCGGCTCGCCGCGCGCCTGCTCGGGCGCCATGTAGGCGACCGTTCCCATCACGACGCCCTGCATCGTCCCGGCCCTGGTCGTGAAGTCCGCCTCGTGCGAGGGTTGCGCGCCCATCTTCGCAAGGCCGAAGTCGAGGAGCTTGGCGTGGCCGCGCGAGCTGATGAAAATGTTCGCCGGTTTGATGTCGCGGTGAATGACATTCGCGGTATGGGCGGCGTCCAGGGCATCAGCGATCTGGATCCCGAGCCGCAGCACCGTCTCGAGTCCGAGTGGACCGCCGGCGAGTCGGTCCTTCAGCGTCGCGCCCTCCAGATACTCCATGGCGATGAACGATCGTCCGTCCTGCTCGCCGATGTCGTAGATCGTACAGATATGTGGATGGTTGAGCGCCGATGCGGTCTGGGCTTCACGCTGAAAGCGGCTCAGGGCCTCGGCATCACGCGCCAGATCGTCGGAGACGAACTTGAGCGCAACGGGACGGTGAAGCCGCGAGTCTTCGGCCTTGTACACCACGCCCATCCCGCCGCCGCCGAGCTTCTCGACGATGCGGTAGTGCGAGAGCGTCTGACCGATCAGCGGATCGCCGCCGGCCTGACGGCCGTCGTCGCGGCGCTGGCCGGCCAGTTCGCGTGCGGCCAGATCGATCGCCGGCGCCCCGAGAAAGCTGTCGGCCCCGTCGTGTGCGACGAGCAGTGAGCGGACTTCTGCTTCCAGCTGTTCGTCGCCGCCGCACGCGTTGCGGAGAAAGGCGTCGCGCTCCAGCGCCGGCATGTCGAGCGCGGACTGCAGCAGCGAATCGACGCGGTTCCAGCGGTCAGTGTCCATTGGCGGTCGGGCCGGCGAGCTCGCGATACAGCCAAGCTTTCGCGCTTTTCCACTCGCGCATCACGGTAATCGACGACACGTGCAGAACTTCGGCAGTTTCCTCCACGCTCAGGCCGCCGAAGAAGCGCAGCTCGACCACCTTGGCTTTCCGCGGCGCCCGCGCCGCCAGCGCGTTCAGGGCATCGTCCAGGAACCCGAAGTCATCGGAGCGATCGGGGCAGAGAACAGCCTCGGCATCGAGCAAGACATGCTCGGCGTTCGCGCCGCGCTTCGCATTGCGCCGCCGCGCGTGGTCGACGAGGATGCGGCGAATTGCCTGCGCCGCCGCCGCCATGAAATGAGCCCGGTTCTGCCATTGCATGCGCTTGTAGTCGACGAGCCGCATGTAGGCCTCGTTGACCAGCGCGGTTGTCTGCAGGGTGTGGCCGGACCGCTCGCGTTTCAAGTAGTAGTGCGCCAGACGGCGGAGCTCGTCGTACACGATCGGGGTGAGCCGTGCGAGCGCGTGCTGGTCTCCATCGGTCCATGCACGGAGCAACGCACTGACGTCGTCTGGAGCCGTTTCACTCGTGCTCACGCGCTCAGGCATTGTCGCCGGTCGCGTCATTATACGGAACCTTCGTCGTTTCTTCCGACTGATAGCTCTTTCCCGGTTTCTGCGCCTATTTCCGTAGAGCGCGCGGCTGAACCAACGGCCGGCGAAACAGCGACGGATATGTCGACCGGGGCGGGTCGACTATACTGCGCAGGTTTCCGGCGAGCCATGATCCCACGCCCGGTCGATGTCTTCGGACCGTTCCAGGGCGCCGCGTTCCAGTCGCAGCCGGCGAGCCGTCCCTTGGCCGCGACCGCGTCCAACGCGATTGGCCCCGACGATCTGGCTGTGTCCCCAGATCAAACGTCTTCCACACGAGGGTGCAACGATGCGACGACGACTCAACGTGGTTGCCCTGCTGGTGTTCGTGACTGCAGGACCGGTGGACGCGCAGATCTCCAGTGAAGGCACGGTGCGGGGTGTGGTCCGCGACGCCGGGGGCGGAGTACTGCCAGGGGTCACCGTGACCGCGGTGAGCCCGACCGTTCCCGGCACGCACATCAGTGTCAGCGAGTCCGACGGACAGTACCGCCTCCTGAACCTCCCGCCAGGCGTCTTCGACGTCGTCGCGGAGCTGGCGGACTTCACGAAGTACACGCGGCAGGGCGTCGAAGTGCGAGCCGGGCTCAACCTCACCCTCGATATCGTCCTCACGATCGGGAGCGTAAAAGAGAGCATTATCGTGAGCGGCGACTCGCCGTTGCTGGAAACGCAGAAGCCGATTCAGGCCGTCAATATCGCCGGCGATTTCCAGCGCATGCTGCCGCTGTCGACCCGACGCGACCTGACCGACGCCCTCGAGGTCACTCCGGGGGTGACGGCCCGCAACCTCATCGCCAACAACGGGACCCAGACCTACATGCTGCGCGGCACGGATGTCGAGCAGCACGTGGTGCAGATCGATGGGGCCGACATGGTGACGTCTCGTCAAGGACGCGTGGAACAAGTCAGGCTGCCCACTAATGCCGTGGCGGATTCCCAGGTGAAGACCGGCGGAGCCGATGCGTCGGCACCGGCAGGGCTAGGCGTGGTCTTCAACGTGACGACCAAGGTTGGCACCAACCGGCTTTCCGGGACCGCGGGAGTCCATCATCAGAACCGCCGATGGAACGCCGACAACGATCCGCTGGGCGTGCCCGCGATTGCCGAGAGCTCGCAAGTCGAGGCATCGGTGGGGGGACCGATTCGGGTCGATCGCGCGTGGTTTTTTGCCTCGTATTTCTTTCTCCATCGCAATAGTCAGATCTCACGCACCCCGACCCAATTGAACAACCTCCGAGCGTCGATTCCCGGGTGGCAACCGTTCGACAATCGAAGCCGGCACGGCACGGGATTCATCAAGGTCAACACCCAGGTGCGCTCTCGACATCAGATGCACGGATTCTTCCTCAAACCGCGCGGCTTCGAGGAGGCCAATGCGTCGACGGACAGCCGCCGCTTCAACCCCAGCGGCACCACTGGCAGCGGCGTCGCCGGACGGCTCTATTCGGCCTGGACCAACACGCTGACGACGACCATTGGCGCCTCGTTCAACACGTTCGGTGCCAGGACGTCGCTCGACGCATACAAGGGCCTGGACTACGGCGGCCCGCGGGTGCTCATCTACGACTCGACCAACACGTCGGCGGGACGGCTGGTCGGCAACGGTCTTATCGCCACCACGGGCAACAGCCAGAACTTCAATGTGACCCCGGCCAAAAAGCTCACCGTGCAAGCAGACGTGAGCTGGTTCCGTCCGGGGTGGACGGGTTCTCATGAGTTCCAGACCGGGGTCTTCATTCAGCCGTTGATGCGGTTGAGCTCCGAAGCGAACTACCTCAATGGGGGATTCATCCTGGAGGAGGTCCGACTGCGCGTTCCAGGGGACCCGAGCTCGGACTACATTCCCTTCCACCGTCAGTTCGTGGATCCGTCCCAGTTGGTGATTACCACCGCGAAGAGCAACTCCCAGAACTACGCCGCCTACGTGCAGGACTCCTGGAAGCCGGTTCCGCGATTGACCCTCGTCGCGGGTATTCGATTCGATCGCGTGGTGGCCGATGACGAGTTGTTCGACGTCCGAACGCAATCGAGTCTGGAGATCGGCCCGCGGGCGGGCGCGATCTACGCCCTGACGGCCGACAGCAAGAATATCGTCCACGGGAGCTTCAGCCGCATCGCCGCCAAGCCGGAACCGTTGTTTCTGCCGTCCTTGGGGGGGAGCGTCACCGTGACGACTACCGACACCTACGACACCCGCGGCGACGGGAGCTTCGCGACCGTGTTGGTGACGCCCGCCCAGACCCAAGTGGCGGCCAACCGGCGCATCGATCCGGACCGGCATCAGGAGTTCACTGACGAGATCCTGCTCGGTTATCGTCGCCAGCTGCCCGGCCAGATTAGTTTTGACGCGACCTTCGTTCGGCGTGCCTACAAGGACATGCCCGCCCAGATCGACGTCAACGGGATCTACACGGGCGGCGTGTTTCGCGGATACGAAGATGTCTCCCAGAACGCCATCTTGCTGCAGACCAACAACGTGTGGAATACACCGATCTACACAGGACTGGAGGTCGTCGGGTCTCAGCGAACGCGCCGCTCGCAGTTCATCGTCGGGTACACGCGTGGGTTTCAGCACCTCGATGGGACGTGGCAACCGAACGACCCCGCGTCGTTCATCCAATCAACGGCGTTTGCCAACAATCGTGGCATTGGCTCGATTCGAGGCAATGAAAACAACAGCCTGTCGGGCACGGCGCAGGCGCGAAACCCGATGTGGATCAAGCACGCGCTGCGTCTCGCCGGATCGTACAACGCGCCGTGGGGGCTCACGCTCTCCAGCAATCTGAACATCTTCTCGGGACCGTACACCGGACCGATCGTCAGGTACCTGGCAGCGCCCGACCCGCAGTTCGGTCCGGCGGCATTGGTGCTGTCCAATGGGCGAACCGTCTCGAATCCATTGGCGACGACCGTGCGTTTCGCGTACGCCAGCCGCGGCGAGGGGCAGCTTCAGGCTCCAACCCTGGCGCAATGGAACGCGCGAGTCGGTCGGCGGTTCGCGTTCGGCAACCGTAGGTTCGAGATCGCTCTCAGTCTCTTGAACATCACCAACCGCGACGCGCTGCAAGAGTTCCTAGGCGGCGACGGCGTCAATACAGGAAGCAATCAGATCGGCAGTCCGAATTTCGCGTACAGGCCCGACGGCACGTTCCGCGGCCAGAATCGCCAGGCCGCTCGTACGGCGCAGCTGTCGCTGCTGTTCGAGTTCTAGTCCCAAAATAAGCGCGTTTGCGGCTCGGCGTGTAAGCGAAATGCTCGAAATGTCCGTAGCTCATAGCAGCGTTTCACGGTGCCTAAACCAGAACGCTCTGCCACGAGAGGACATTTCGAGTGAAGACGAGTAGACATGAAAATGTGGCGCGACGCAAACGGCGAATCGAGCGGCGGCTGCGGCCGCGGACGTGGACGGCGCAGGCGAGGCCGATGTATCGGGCGACCAATCTCCAGTACGAGCACAGCGCTCGGATCCGCGGCCTGGCGAGTGGCGGGATCGGGGCGATGCATCGGTTA
>JACDBQ010000009.1 GCA_013694845.1 Acidobacteriota bacterium | reverse complement strand
CAATGGGGGCACGATCGCTCCCGCGGATCGCGGTCACGATGACCCGTTCCAGCGCGCGGGCGCTGTCGGTTCGCGCAGAGTCTGCGGGAGCCGCATCGGCGGACGTGCGTTGCGCGAACAACGGCGCGTCGATCGCCGCGAATGCGAGTATCGCGGTGGCTTGCAGCGCACGCTTGGCGAAACTGCGAGTAGCGCAGCCGCGAGTGTTGCGAGCGCGGCTATGGCGCACGCACGCGACGCGCGCGTTGCGGGTCGGGTACTGGATGGACATCTCTGGACTCCCTACGCCGGTACGAACCGGATCAGGTTCTACGGGACTCTCTCAGCCGTCGCGCGGACGTGGCGACGGCACCCCGGTCTGTCCGCGAATGATAATGGATTGGGCGGGAGGCGGGAGGCGGGATGTGGGTGCGGGCCAGGGCCCGCATTCCGCATCCCTGATCTGCGCGCCTCTGCCGTAGAATGTTCACATTCCGACATGACTATTGAATGGTGGCATTGGCTCGTCCTAGGGCTGATTCTCGTCGCGCTCGAGCTCGCGGCGGCCGGCGGTTTTTACGTCATCTTTTTCGGCATCGCGGCGCTGTCGATCGGTGCGCTCCGGCTGCTGGACATCGCGGGGCCGCTCTGGATGCAGATTCTCCTGTTTTCCGTGATCTCGAGCAGCGCCCTGTTGCTCTTCCGGAGGCCGATGATGCGCTGGCTCAATCTCGACGCCGCGGGCGGCGACGTGGACACCCTGGTGGGAGAGACGGCGGTGGCGCTGCTGGAAATGCAGCCGGGAGCGATCGGCCGGGCCGAGCTGCGCGGCACGGTCTGGACCGCTCGTAATCATGCGGCGACACCCCTTTCGGTGGGCCAGCGCTGTACCGTCGTCTCTGTCGATCGCCTCACGATTTTTCTCGAACCCGAAGGAGTGCGCCTGTGACCGGTGGCCTGATCGTCCTGTTGATCTTCGCCGTGCTCGTTCTGATCATCATCGCCAAGACGGCGATCGTCGTTCCCCAGCAGAGTGCCTACGTGGTGGAGCGCCTGGGCCGCTATCACGGCACGATCAGCGCGGGCTTCCACGTGTTGCTGCCCTTCGTCGACTCGATCCGCTACCGGCACTCGCTGAAGGAGACGGCGATCGACATCCCCGCGCAGGTCTGTATCACCCGCGACAACGTGCAGGTCGGCGTCGATGGGGTGCTCTATCTCAAGGTCCTGAACCCGGAGCGCGCCTCGTACGGAATTTCGGATTACCTGTTTGCGATCACCCAGCTCGCACAGACCACGCTGCGCAGCGAAGTGGGCAAGATCGATCTGGATCGCACGTTCGAGGAACGCACCAACATCAATACCCAGGTGGTCAGCGAGCTGGACAAGGCGTCTGAATCCTGGGGCGTCAAGGTGCTGCGCTACGAGATCAAGAACATCACGCCACCGCACGACATCCTCGCAGCGATGGAAAAGCAGATGCGTGCCGAACGCGAGAAGCGCGCGGTGATCCTGACGTCCGAGGGCACCAGGGATGCGGCCATCAACACCGCGGAAGGCGTCAAGCAGGAAGTCATCAAGGCCTCCGAGGGACGCAAGCAGCAGCAGATCAACGAAGCCGAAGGAGAGGCCGCGGCGATCACGGCGGTGGCGACCGCGACAGCGGCCGGGATCCGCAGCGTCGCCGAGGCCATAAAAATGCCGGGCGGGTTCGAAGCTGTTCAACTGAGGGTGGCGGAACAGTACGTAGGGCAGTTCGGGGAGCTCGCGAAGAAGAGCAACACCATCGTGCTGCCCGCCAACGTCGCTGACGTGGCGTCGATGATCGCGCTGGCGATGAAATCGGTTCAGGCCTCAGCTCCCGAGGCGTCCGCGCCGCCGCCGCGGCGGCCCTGAGTCTGCCGACTTCAAACACGAACAGCCCCGCCGGCGGCCGAGCTCCGCCCCTTCGCGCGGGAGTACGTCGGCTGGGACGAAGCGGTCGCCGCCTTTGCCCGATGATAAGCGAACGACCCGCGAGTCAGCCGTTGCCGACAGGAGCACCCCATGATCCAGCCTGACGCTCTCAAGCAGGAGAAGCCGTGGCCCTGGTCGCCCGGCAACGGCACGGACGTCTGGGCCATGTTCTGCGCCTGCACCACCGCCGACCTCGAGATTGTCAAGCAGCTCGTGACGAAGGACCCGTCCCTCGTGCGCGCCCACTACGAGTACCGAACACCGCTCTCGTTCGCGGTTCGCGAGGATCAGGTCGCGATCGCTGACTTCCTCCTCGACCATGGTGCCGAGCCGCTGGCGCTCGGGAACGTCCTGCAGATGGCTCGCGACCGCGGATATACCGAGATGACGCAGCTGCTCGAGCGCAAGCTGGCGAGCGTTCATGGCGCCTCATCCGAAGGGGAGCCGGTCGCGGCCGCGATTCGGGCCAGGGATCTCGCGCAGGCGCGGCGCATCCTGGACGAGTCGTCGCATCTCGTTCGTGCCGGTGACGCGCGCTCGAATCGGCCGATCCATTGGGCCGTGATGACCCGCCAGATTCCGCTCATCGACGAACTGCTTTCGCGCGGCGCCGACATCGATGCAAGACGCGCGGACGGCGCTCGGCCGATCCAGCTGACCAACGGCGACTATCACTACCGTGGCTGGCGTGACGTGCCGGAGGACGTGGTCACGACGCCGGCGGACGTGTACAGGCACCTGGTCGCGCGCGGGGCGCACGTCGATATCGGGATGGCAGCGGTCACGGGGGATCTCGCGCGCGTCCGAGCGCTCCTCGACGAGGATCCATCGCTCGCCAGCCGTGTCGACGACTACAACTCCTACTACGCCGGTTGCGGGGCACCGCTCAAGAACGCCGCGGCCGGCGGGCACGTCGACATCGTCAAGCTGCTCCTCGACCGCGGTGCCGACCCGAATCTGCCCGAGGAAGGGATCGCGCCGCATGGCCACGCACTTTATTCGGCGGTCTACAACGGCCATTACGAGATCGCGAGGCTCCTGCTCGAACACGGCGCCTACCCGAATCCCGAAGTAGAAAGCTCCGCCGACGCCGTGTGGATCGCGATTCGGCGCGCCGACGTCAGGATGCTCGAGCTGCTCGTGTCGTATGGTGCCGTCTGGCAGATCCCGATCGAGCTCGACGGCGCACTCACCTATGAGCGGATCGCGGCGACCGGCCTTCGCTACACCGTCAGCATCCTCGCTTTCTACGGCGACACGGCGACCGCCGAGCCGTTGTTCGTCGCGAACGCGGCGCTTGCCGACGACCCCGAGGCCCTGAGTCACGCCGCTACGCGGGGCCACGAAGCGTTCGTGCGCTTGCTGCTTCGATACCAGCCCGATCTCGCAACGCGAGTTACCGTTGCGCGGCCGCGCGAGATGGCAATGCTCCTCTTCCAGCACGGCATGGATCCCAACCGACCGAACTGGCTGAGGATCACGCCGCTCCACCAGTTCGCAGGCAACGGGCAGGTGGAGGACGCGATGCTGTTCCTGGATCACGGCGCGGATCTGCACGCTCGCGAGGAGGAATCGAGGTCGACGCCGCTCGGGTGGGCCGCACGCGCGGGGCACACGACGATGGTCGAGCTCCTCCTGCGGCGCGGAGCGAGGTTATGGCTTCCTGATGACCCGCCTTGGGCCACGGCGAAGGCGTGGGCGGAGAAACGCGGGCACGATGCCATCGTGAAGCTTTTGGACGTCCACGAGAAGTCAGGCGCGCTCCCGCCGCGCCGACTCGATCGGTATGAAGGGCTCGTGCGAGATCTCATCGAGGCTTACGGGCCGGGCTCCCCCGCCGCCCTCCAGCGTGTCGTCGAGTACTTCCGCGCCGAGCGTGGGTTCACATGGGATCACCCGTCAGATGACGTTCGCGTGTCGCGGCTTCGAAAGGCCGTGCTGAATCGTTTGGGCGATCGCCGAAGTCTTCAGACGAGCGACGCATCGCTCGCGCCTGACGATGCGCGATGGCTCATTGCGCGGGCGGAGGGCTTCGAGCAGTGGGGCGCCCTGGTGGCCGAAGTCGAATCGTGATCGATCGCTCTTCGGGAACGTGTTCTGCAACCCCGCCCTCATTGTCAGCCGTTATCCTCGTTTCCGTTCTTCCCACGAGCCCGTGGTTCGTCACGGGCGAGCACTGTAATGCGCACGACAGTTTCGTCAGTGACGCGAAAGGTCGCCGATGCGTATGGTCCTGCGAGTCGTGACGGTGCTTTGCGCCCTCTGGCCCGCCGTCGGCACCCTCGGGGCGCAGGATCCGGCGCAGGAGCGGATTCGCCGCACGCGAAACGTGGCCGCGTCGAACCTTGACCCGGCCCTGCCCGATGTTCCCCTGGACCTGTGGCTGCGTCAGCTGGTCGGAGCGTCGGCGCAATTCGAATGGACATCGGGATCGTGCTCCGGCCAGCGCGAGCGCGACAATCCCGCGGTCCCGCTTTGCGGCATCGTCGTGGCGGCGGATTCGAATGTCACGGTCACCATTGGTGTCCGGCTCGGGGAGTACTTGCAGGCGGCAATGTTCGATCGATGGAGAACCCCGCAACTGGACGAGGCTTTCATCAGCCGCCGCCGGGACGTGGTGATGCTCGATCGGCTCAGCGATCTGCCGCGACTCCTCAACCTTCCCCCGCGACAGTGGCCGAGACCGGACATCGTCCTGGAATCGGTCCGGTGCCTGCCGAAACGCCCGCAACCACATGAGGCGGTCACGTGCGCCATGCCCCTGGTCAACAATGGACGCGCTCCGTCACTGGTCCGCGTCTTCATCGACGTCCAGCCCGATCGCAGCCACGGTGGCGACGGCGTAGTCAGGCTGCATGCCGGGGAGCGGAGAACCGTTCGAATGACGTTCCCGTGGCCTGACGACAATGGCGCAGACATCACCGCGGGCGTCGAGCTCGACGATCGCAGTGCGTACCATCGTGTGAACAAGCGGCGAGAATTGACGTTGATCCGCGGAGAAGACCTAGACACACCGGGCGATCTCCTCGGGTGGGTGGATGACGACAACGCACCTCAGACCATCACGTCCGCCCGAGCGAGTGCCGGAGGCACTCCGCGCACCATCGAGGTGCCGGTGGACGGGAGCGTAAGCCGTCTCGTCGTGTCGGCCGAGTCCCTCCCCGGAATCACGGCGACGCTTCTCAGGCCGGGGGGAGCGCTCGTCCGGGAGATGGATGGCGATGTCAAGGTCTCGACCCTGAAAACGATGGATGTAGGCCGGGGCATCCCGGCGAACCTGCGCGTCTACACCATCGCGCGTCCGCAGCCGGGTGTCTGGCGGGTCGCCCTATCCAGCACCGCAGCCGGCGGTCGGTTCGGCTGTCCTGGTGAAGGCGCCCGGGAACAGCCCGATCGCGTTCGGAAGTTTCGACTTCGTCCGAAAGCAGGAAGGCGTCCACGGCGGGTACTTTGAGATCGACGGTATGCCGCTGGCCGGCGGGGCGACTGCGCAGGCGCGCCTGTGCAGGGCCCGGACGAGGCGACGTTTCGGCTGGTCGATGACAGCGGCGGCCCGCTGCGGACCCTTTCCCTCAGAACGGGAACCCCGATACGGCCAGCGATGATTTTCTCGGCACGTTCGAGCTGCCGGCCGTTCCCTTCGTTGCTGACAGCTCGGACAACTGCCGCGACGTTTCAAATCACGATCAGAACGACACGAATCGCAACGGGGTCGGCGACGCCTGTGAGCGGACGGCGGCCCACTGTCCGTCCGTGGCTTGTCATCTGAGTCGGGTCCGCCTGGGACCGTCCTGAAAATCGTGGGGACGGGTTTCAGCATAACCGGGCAGCACGACGTCCGGTTCAACGGGCTGCCCGCTGCAGCGACTTGGGTGAGTGCAACGGAGCTGGTGATTACCGCGCCGGACAGTGCTGCCATCGGCCCCGTCCTCTTCCTGGTCGGTACCGAGAAAGGCTTCGCGATGAGTCCAAAGCCGTTCATCGTGCGAAGGCCGTAGCGAGGGCGAGCGAAGGATGCCGAAGCGGGAGGGATTCGCCCTTGCGCCACTGGGGCGTTACCAAGGGCAAGAAAGTTGGCGTGCTCGGTCTCGGCGGCCAGAGCTCCGATGTCGCTTTGACGCTGTACTTGCGGCGCGCCCATCGGCTCAGGAATCCTGACCCGGGACGAGTGACTATTGTGGAGGGCGATGTGCTGGATCCGGATCCACTGCGCACCACCATGCAAGGCCAGGATGTCCGCTGCCGTCTCGGGGTGAGCCACGGCTAAGGGTTGTCCGGGCTCTCCGCCGAAAGTACAGGAATCCAAGGCTAGACGTAACAATAGTCTGGAAGCCGGTAGCTGGAAGCTGGAAGCGGAAGCGGAGAAATCATGGAGAAAGCCGTCGCCACTCAACTCGCCAATATCGAGAAGCGGACCGGGAAGTCGCTCGACGCCCTTGCCAGGATCGTCAGGTCGAGCGGCCTGACCAAACATGGCGAGATCCGGGAGATGCTCAAGAAGGACCTCGGCATGGGTCACGGCGACGCCAACACTCTTGTTCACCACGTGCTCCAGGCCGACGGCCTGAGCGCAGCGGAGGCGGCCGGCAAGACCAACGACAAGGTGCTGGATGACATCTACACCGGCCCGAAGTCAGCGCTGCGGCCGGTCCACGAGAAGTTCATGGCGGCAATTGCCCCGTTCGGTCCGTTCGAGATCGCGCCGAAGAAGGGCTACGTCAGTCTGCGCCGGAAGAAGCAGTTCGCGATGATCGGCCCGGCGACCAATTCGAAAATCGAGGTCGGCCTGAACATGAAGGACGTGCCCGGCACCGTCCGGCTCGCGTTGCAGCCGCCCGGTGGCATGTGCCAGTACAAAGTGCGGGTCACCCGCGCCACGGAGGTGGACGCCGAGTTGATCGGGTGGGTCCGGCGGGCGTATGACGCCGCTGGTTAGCGGTCGCAGAACGTCCTGTTGTTGACTCGCAACACGCTCGGGATCGGCTTTGTTGCACTCACCCCTCTGGGCAAAGGCTTTTTCACGGGAAGGATCGACGAACACACGACGTTCGACCACTCCGACTTCCGCAACATCGTGCTCGCTTCAAAGTCACAACGGCGGCCGGCATGCAGCGGTAGGATGTTCACATGGTATTCCCGATAGGCGACGACAACACTGGACGAATCAGGACGCCGTACGTGACGTATGCGCTCATCGCGTTGAACGTCCTCGTGTTCGTTTTCCTGCAGGGCATGGGGACCAACGAGCAGTTCACCTACGCCTTCTCGACCGTCCCGCAGGAGATTCGCACGGGCGAGGATGTCGCGCGCCAGGTACCGGTGGAGCTCGGCGACGAGCGGGGCACGATCCCGCTCCAGCCGACGCCAGGCAGCGTCTACCTTACGCTGCTGACGTCCATGTTCATGCACGGGAGCCTGATGCACCTGCTCGGGAACATGCTGTTCCTGTGGATCTTCGGCGACAACGTGGAGGACGACCTTTCGCACGGCCGTTACACGGTCTTCTATCTCGTCACCGGCGTGATCGCCTCCCTGTCACACGTCGTCTCCACGTTCGTTCTGGCGGACAATCCGTTCATTCCCAGCCTCGGTGCGTCTGGCGCGATCTCCGGGGTGATGGGTGGCTACCTCGTTCTCCATCCCCATCGGCGCGTGCGTGTGTTCATCTTTCGGATGCTCACCGAGGTGCCCGGGTACGTGGCCGTCGGTCTCTGGTTTCTGTTTCAGCTGATCAGCGCCTTCGGCGTGATCGGACAGGGTCCGCAGGCGGGCGGCGGCGTCGCTTTCATGGCGCACATCGGCGGCTTCATCGCCGGAGTCGTGCTCGTCAAGCTGTTCGCCGTCGGCAGTCAGCCGCCGCCCCGCCGCAGACCGGCGTAGTGACCGCCCGCTCTACAAGACTCTAGCGAACACGGGGTCTGCGGTGAATAACCGCCGTATGATGGACGGCCATGACCATGCGGCTGGCCGCGGGAGTGCTTGCCGGCATCCTTGCCGTCCTTGCGCCCTGTTGTGCGCCTGTCTTGGCCGAGCCCACCCGCCCACTGGTCTCTCTCCCGGTGTTCGTCACCGACGCTCGCGGACACTCGATTCGCAACTTGGGACTGCCTGATATCGAGATAGCCGAAGGCGGAACTCCCCAGAAGATCGCTTCGGTTACTTTCCGCGAGGCCGCGTCCCGACGGGTCGCGATCTTCCTCGACGAGTACCACGTGTCCCCCGGCGCCAGCACCGCGCGGGCCCGCGAGGCGCTGACCGCGTTCGCCGTGCGTCATCTG
>JACDBQ010000925.1 GCA_013694845.1 Acidobacteriota bacterium | reverse complement strand
CCGGGGTACTGCCGAGTGAACCACGTCCCCGGGGGTCGCGCGCGGCGAGGTTGCACCCGCCCTGCGAGTCGGCTCTGTTGAAGGCGACGCGCGCCTCGTTGAAGAGGCGGGGGGTCATGATCCGGGTGCGGCTCGCCAGGAAGTCGTAAGCATTGTTCTTGAGAAGCGGCCGAACTCTTCGGTGAGGACACCGCCGATCCCAGCGCATGCGCGCCGAGAAAGCACGCGTGATCGGAGAATGCATTGCGTGATGCAGGCTGTCAAGCATGATTTCGGCCCAAGTTCCGACCCTGACAAACCGTGGCGGCCACCGTGCAGCATTCATTGCACGTGTGGAAAGCCGGAGTCTCGGGCATAATGCGAGGCGCATGACCCCTGGATCCACACTGGAAGCCCGTCTCGCACACAGCGAGCGGCGGCTCAATAAGCGCCGCCGGCGTCTCCTGCAAGCCATCCTGGAGAGCGCCGACCAGACGTTCCATCTTTCGGCACGCGGCCTGGCCGAACGCCATTACGGCGATCCTGCGACGATCACTCGAACGGCCCAGGCGCTGGGGTACGACCGGTTCGCTGACTTTTCCGCTGAGCTCCGCCAGCATTTCGTCAGCCGCATCAACCCTTATGCGTTGATGCAAGTACATGCGCGTGAGCGCCGCAGCCCTCGGGATCACGTACGGCATTGCCTCGAGGAGGATTTCGAACGCGTGCAGTCGCTGCGATCGAGCTTGCAGATCCCTCAAGAGATGTCGCTGGCCCGGCAGATCCATCGTTCACGACGCATCGTCGTGGTGGGCGTCGACCTGGCCGCCTCACTATCCGGGTTTCTGGCCTACGCATTGAGGGCACTCGGCTGTGATGCCGAGGCGTCGGCAGGCAGCACGGCAGCCTGCTGCACCACGTCCGGTTCCTGACCGATAAGGACCTCGTCATTGCGATCAGCTCCGGAAGTGCCTTCGGGAGACCGTAGATGCGGTCTCACGGGCGCGCGCCCGTGGCGTCCCGACCTTCGGCATCACCGACGGCAGCGCCACACCCGTGGCGAGGTACTGCGATAGCTATGTCACGGTATCGATTGAAAGCTCGTCGATTCCAGGGTCGTACGTGGCGGCGATGGCCGCTCTGAACACGATCATCGTCGCGTACATCCACCGGGCTCCCAAGAGGTCTCTGGCCGCGTTGCAGCAGACCGAACAGCAGTACACCTCCGGGGCGCCCTGGTTCCAGGAGCCGGACCCGGCTGCACGGGTCCCGGCCATCAATCAAGGAGGCACCGGATGACGACGACGGCATGGCGCCTTGCGCTGAGCCTGCTTTTCTCCGTTCTTGCGGCGGCGGCATCGTCCACCGACGCGCCGTTCGACGTGCTGATCAAGGGCGGCACTGTCTACGACGGCACCGGCGGGCCGCCGCGGCGAGCGGACGTCGCCACCCGCGGCGACCGTATCGTGGCGATCGGCGACCTCGGGCGCGCGTCAGCGCGCACGGTGGTCGACGCCAAAGGCCTGGCCGTGGCGCCGGGGTTCATCAACATGCTCTCGCACTCCGAGGTGTCGCTGATCCAGGACGGGCTCTCGCAGGGTGACATACGGCAGGGCGTGACCACCGAGATTTTTGGCGAGGGGTCGATGGGACCGCTCTCGCCCGCGATGAAGGCTTATCGCGAGCGACGGATGAGCGACATCCGCTACGAGATGCCCTGGACGACGCTCGCGGAGTACCTGCTGCATCTCGAGCAACGGGGGATCGCGCCGAACGTGGGCTCTTTCGTGAGTGCGGCGACGGTGCGCGAGCACGTGATCGGGTTCGAGAACAAGCCGCCGACGTCGCAGCAGCTCGACGAGATGAAGGAGCTGGTGCGGCGCGAGATGGAGACGGGCGCCTTCGGCGTCACGTCGGCCCTAATCTACGCCCCCGCTCAGTACGCCTCGACGGAGGAACTGATCGAGTTGGCCCGCGTCGCCTCGAAGTACCAGGGCAAGTTCGTTGCGCACATGCGAAGCGAGGGCGACCGGCTGCTCGAGGCGATCGACGAAATGATCCGGATCGCTCGTGAGGGCGATCTTCCGGTCGAGATCTACCACCTGAAGGCCTCGGGGCGGTCGAACTGGGGAAAGCTCGACGCGGCCATCGCCCGTGTGGAGGCAGCGCGCAAGGCGGGCCTTCGGGTCACCGCCGACATGTACACCTATACGGCGGGCGCGACAGGCTTCGACGCGTGCATGCCGCCGTGGGCGCTCGAGGGGGGCTACGACGCACTGTTCGAGCGGCTCGCCAACGCCGACACGCGGCGGCGCATCCGCGACGAGATGACCACGCCGGCAGGCACCTGGGAGAACCTCTGTCACGCCGCCGGTACGCCGGAAAACATGCTGCTCGTCGGCTTCCGGAACGATGGCCTCAGGCCGCTGGCCGGCAAGACGCTCGCCGAGGTCGCGAAGTCTCGGAGTCAGGACTGGCCCGAGACGGTGATGGACCTGGTGCGCGAGGACCGCTCCCGCATCGGCGTCGTGTACTTCCTCATGTCCGAGGAAAACGTTCGGAGGCAGATCAAGCTTCCATGGGTGTCGTTCGGCTCCGACGCGCCGTCGATGACGCCCGACGGCGTGTTCGTGCGGTCGTCGACTCACCCACGCGCGTACGGCAACTTCGCGCGGCTGCTTGGCCGGTACGTGCGCGACGAAAAGCTGATCTCACTTCAGGAGGCCGTACGTCGGCTTTCGGGTTTGCCGGCCGAGACCTTGGGCCTCGACCGCCGCGGCTTCCTGAGAGAAGAAATGTTCGCCGACATCGTCGTCTTCGATCCCGCGGCGATCGCCGACAGGGCCACGTTCGAGAAGCCGCACCAGTACTCGGTCGGTGTCAGGCACGTCCTCGTGAACGGCGTTCCGGTACTGAAGGACGGCGAACATACCGGCGCGACGCCGGGCAGGGCCATCTGGGGTCCAGGCCGCGTCTCGACCACGACCATCGCTCCCGCGGCCGACGATGGCCTCGAATCGCTTGCCCGCGAGGTCGAGCGGCTCTCGGAGGGTTCCAGCGGGCTGGTGGGATTGACCGCGCTCCACGTCGAGAGCGGCCGGCGCCTTGCACTCCGGGGCGGCGAACGCTTTCCGATGGCCAGTACGTTCAAAGTACCCGTCGCCGTGGAGCTGCTGCGGCGCGTCGACGCCGGAGAGGTGTCGCTCGACGAGATGGTCACCCTGCGGCCGCGCAACCTTCACCCGGGCAGCGGGACGGTGACGGGCCTGCTCAATAAGCCGGGCGTCTCGCTTTCAATCCGCAATCTGCTCGAGCTCATGCTGCTGATCAGCGACAACTCGGCCACCGACCTCCTGCTCGAGCGAGCCGGAGGTGCAGCCGCGGTCACCGAGCGGATGAAAGCGCTGGGCCTCGATGGGATCAGCGTCAGCCGTCCGACCCTGAACCTCATCGCCGACTGGATCGGCGTCAAGGGACTGCCGCCCGATAGTGATTGGTCGCCGGAGCTCTGGCGGCGGCTGTTCGAGGCCGTGCCGGAAGCCGACCGCAAGGCCGCCGCCGCGGCGTTCGACAAGGATCCGCGCGACACCGCCACGCCCAATTCCATGGTCGATTTGCTCGCGAAGATCCACAAGAAGAGCCTCCACAAGCCGGAGACGGCGGAGTTGTTGCTCGACATCATGCGCCGCTGCCAGACGGGCGAGCTCCGGTTGAAGGGCCTCCTGCCGAACGGGTCGGTGGTCGCGCACAAGACGGGCACTATCGGTGGCACGACCAACGACGTCGGCATCATGACGCTGCCGCAGGGCGCCGGACATGTCGCGATTGCGGTCTTCGTCAAGTCCTCGACGAAGCCAGTGGCCGAGCGCGAGAAGGTGATCGCCCAGCTCTCCCGCGCGGTCCATGACTTCTTCCTGTTCCGCCCGGTGAAGTAATGCCACTCATGCCACGACAGACTGCCATTCTCCTCGCTCTTCTCGTTCTGGGCTCCGCCTCCTCCAAGGGGCAGCCACACGATCGTGCGGCGGCTGTGGACGCGCTGTTCGCCGACTTCGCGTCTGGCAACACACCAGGCTGTGCGGTCGGCGTCGTCCAGCGAGGGAAGGTGGTGCTCGCAAAGGCCTACGGGCTCGCGGACCTGGAGCACCGAATTCCGCTGACGCCACAGTCCGCTTTCTACATGGCGTCGGTATCGAAGCAGTTCATGGCCCTGTCGATGCTGCTGCTCGAGCGAGATGGAAGACTGCGTCTCGATGACGGTGTGCGCAAGTACATTCCCGAGCTGCCTTCGTACGCCGACGACATCACGCTGCGGCATCTCTTGCACCACACCAGTGGAGTGCGCGACTACCTGACGCTGGGAAGTCTTGCCGGGTACTCGTCGGACTACGTGTGGACGGAACGGGGCGCGTTGCGCATGATCGGACGCCAGCGCCATCTCAACTTTCCGGTAGGCACCGAACATCTGTACAGCAACTCCGGGTACGTGCTGCTGTCGATGGTGGCGCAGCGAGCAACCGGTCGCACGCTCGACGAGTGGGCGGGGGAACATCTGTTCTCGCCGCTCGGGATGTCGAGCACCCGATTCCAACACGACCATTCGCACATGGTCCTGCGGCGTGCGAGCGGGTACATTCGGCAGGCCGGGACCCCCGGCGCGCGTGGTGTGCGCGCTGGGGTGGGGGACAACACGTGGTACATCGGCAACAGCACGCTCGACGTGGTCGGAGATGGAGGCCTTTACTCAACACTCGAAGACATGTTGCGCTGGGCGGCAAACTTCGACGACGGCCGACTCGCGCCGGATCTGCTGTCGCGCATGCAGGCGCCGGGTGCCCTGAAGGATGGCACCGCCATCAAGAACGGGTACGGCATGGGTCTCGCCCGTAGCACGTACCGCGGGCTCGAGACGATCAGCCACGGCGGCGGGCTGGTCGGCTACCGCACGATGTTCCTCCGTCTGCCGGCGGAAAAGACAACCGTGGTCTGCATGTGTAATGCGTCGACGGCAAACACCGGTCGTCTTGCGCAGCGGGTCGCCGAGCTGTATGTCGGACACGCGATGTCTCCAGCTTCATCCACGGATCCGGCCGGTGCGAACGCACCGGTGACGGCGGGCGGACCGCTTTCAGCGGAGCTGCGCAAGGCGCTCGTCGGGGCCTTCTACAATGCGGAGCTCGACGCCATCTATCTCATTCGCGAGGAGGGAGAGCGGCTGATCGTCGAGGCGGGCGATCAGCCTCCCGTGCCGATCGTGGGCGGGCCTGATCGACTCCGCCTGGAACGCGGTGGTGTCGGGCTCGTCCTGGATCGGGACGCAAGCGGGCGGGTGAACGGTTTCACGCTCGATGCCGGTCGCGTGCGAGGGCTGCTCTTCACCAGGCGGTAGGTATTGCGAGCGTGCGGTCATGGATCCGCCACACGATGATGAATCGATCTCAACAAGCGACGTCCACGACTGATGAGGACCATGGCGCGAGACGTGTCGACCATGTGAACACGGTACCAGCGGGATCTGATCGTGCCCGAGGTGGAGGTCAGGCCGGACGGCACGGTCGTCGTCCATCGGAGACCAGGACTCGGCTTCGACGTCGACATGGACTACGTGGCCGCGCAGACCGAGCAGGCAGAACGAGTGACACGGCACCTCTAGCGAGGCTGCGCCTCAGACCCTCGACGCTCTGCCTCGCTAGGCGACATGTTGACAACGCCGCGCGGACGCGCGGCTAGCGCGATCACTTCGGCGTCGTTCCCGGAGCCGACGGCTCGCGCCTCCAGATCTCGGACAGCACGCGCTTGAAATTGCCACCGAGAATCAGCTCGATGTCGCGGTCTTTATACCTGCGGCGAATCAGCGCCTCGGCGACATCGAACATGCGCTGCGGATGATTGATGCCTTCGATGTCGATCTTCTCGCGGAAGCCGTAGCTGCCCTTGTAGCTGTCGCGCAGGCGTTTGTTCTCCTCTGGTTTCATCGCGTCGTAGCCATACAGGTCGATATCGCTGCCGATGCCCACGTGCTCGATCGATGTCAGCCGCGCCACGTGGTCGATGTGATCGACCATGTGCTCGATTGTCGTGGGCTCCTCGACGCGGACGAACATGCGCACGCCGGTGATGCCCATGACGCCGCCCTTCGAAGCCATCTTGCGAATGGCTTCGTCGGTCTTGCACCGCGGATGACCCGGCACGAGCGCGCGGCAGTTGGAGTGGGTGATGAGGGCCGGACGCCGAGTTGCCTCGAACGCGTCGAGCGTCGTGCGATCCCCGCAGTGCGACGTGTCCACCGCCATCCCCGCCTTGTTCATGCGTTCGACAATGGCCAGACCGAAGTCCGAGAGGCCGTCGTCACGCCGCTCAGTGGCGCCGTTGCCGATCAGATTTCGTGCGTTGTAGGTGAGCTGCGCGACGCGCTGGCCCGCGGCATGAAACGTGTCGACGTCGTTCAGGGTGCGGAAGTGCTCGGCATTCTGGATCCCGAGGAGTACGCCGATCCGCCCCGAGGTCTTCACGCGGTCGAGATCGGCGGCGCTGTCGATCCGCAGAAAGGCCTGCTCCTGGTTGGCGAGAAACGAGTTCCAGGCGACGAAGAACTCCAGATTCTGCACGTAGGCGTTGGGGCCTCCGGTGCCGACCGCGATGTGAAACACGTTGATGCCCGAGGTCCGGAACGGCGCGAGGTCGGCCGCCGTGAAGGCGTCCGGGTCCGACATCCACCGCCCGAACTTCGGGAAGTCGAGGGTCAGCGGGCTAAGCATGTCGATGACCGTCGACCGGCCAACCAGGTCGACGGCCCGGGTCGAGTACTCACGCTGGCTCGCACCCAGGAGACGATGGCGTCCGCGATTGATCAGCGGAGCGCCGAAGGCGGCGATTCCGGCGGTTGTGAACGCGGTGAGCGCCTCTCGCCTAGTCGGCATTCTGAGCTCTTTCCACGCGGTGCGTCTTCGGTGGCCGGTTTCGTCCGTGATTCAGCCGGATACCTTCGCCAGCGTGAACACGCCGTTCGGCTGCACGAGTTTGAGCACCGCCGGCTTCCCCTTGTCCAGGATGAAGCGCGCGCTGAATCCGCTCAAGCCCTTCACGTTGAAGGTCACGCCGTGCGCCGGCTCGAGCTCGAGCGGCGGCGACCCTGGAAGCGTCAGCGACAGCGTCGAGCCGGTCAGCGTGACTCCCATTTTGAACGCCGGGTTTTCGGCCATGGCGTAATCGCCGGCGAGCTGTCGCAGGAAGCCTGCGTCGGTCAACTGTGCCGGCGGCAGCTTCTTGAAGGCGATCGGCTCAACCGAAGGCTCGAACGGTACGGTCACGCGATCGACCTCTCCTTGCGAGTCGGTGAAGAACTGAAAGAAGAGCTTCACTTCGGCGAGCGACTTGTCTTCGACATCCGCGCGGAACGTGTCGAAGTGCCAGTGGTTCAGCCGCAACGGTAAGTCGTGAAACCGCCCCGCGAGCGCTTCGCCGCTGCGTGTGACCATCACCGAGCCGTACGCGGGGTGGACATACTCGCCGACGTAGGCCTCCAGCGCGTGCGCCGGCTTCGTGCCGGCCTTGCGTTCTTCACCCGCTGCTTTCTTCGCGATTGCCGCGGCCTTTTCGCGCACGTCGCGCCGTTTGAGCGAGCGGTCGTTCCAGTCGATCGGCTCGAGACCGAGGACCCGATCCGACGCATGGCGGGCCACGATATCGGGCAGGGGCGTTCCATTGAGGTTCGCCAGCACAACGACGCCGACACCCTCGTCGGGCAGCATCGACACCTGCGCGATGAAGCCGTCGATCGCTCCGCCGTGATGCACGCGTTTCTTGCCCCGATACGACTCGATGATCCAGCCCAGGCCGTATGCCGGCTGTTGAACTTCCGGATCTTCGAAGAGGCCGGGAAACGTCTGGATGACCATCTGCGGCCGGTGCATGTCCTGAACCTGTCGCGCCGCCACGATCCGTTTGCCGCCGACCGTTCCCCGGCCAAGGTTCAATTGCAGCCACTTCGACATGTCGTTGACGCTGGAATTGATCGAGCCGGCCGGCCCCATCGCGTCGATGACCCTGAACGGGATGTCGAGCGCAGTCTTGTCCTCGAGCGTGTACGGCGTGGCGAAGTCGCGCCCCTTCTGGGACTCGCTCACCGCGAAGTTGCTGTTCTTCATGCCGATCGGTTCCAGGATCCGCGTGCGGATCACGTCCTCCCACGACGTGCCGGCCACTTCAGCCGTCAGATGCCCCGCCGTCAGGAACATCAGGTTCTGATACTGGAACTTCTCGCGAAACCCCTCGTTGGGCTCCAGGTATGGCAGCCGCGCGACGAGCTCAGACCTGGTGAGCTTCGCGTTGTACCAGACCAGGTCGTGCCTCGGCAGGCCTGAGCGGTGCGTCACAAGGTCGCGGGGTGTCATCTGCTTGCCTGCGACGTCGTCTTTGAGGGCGAACTTCGGGAGGTACGTCGTGACCGGCTCATCCCAGGCGAGCTTGCCTTCTTCGACCAGGATGCCCATCGCCATTGTCGTGAACGCCTTGGTCGAGGAGCCGATGGCGAAAATCGTGTCGGTGCTGACCGGCAGATTTGCCTGGATGTTTCTCAGGCCATAGCCTTTGGCGAGCACCACCTGACCGTCTTTGACGATCGCCACGGCGAGCCCGGGCACGCCCCAGCTCTTCATGGCAGACCGGACGAACTCGTCGAACCCCTCGAGCGCGGCCGCCGCCGCCGAGCCGTCCGCTGTTCGCTGAAGTTTGAACGGGATGGTTTGTCCAGCCTGCGAGAACGTCCCCGAAATGGATGCTCCGTCTGGGGCGAGGATCCCTTTGAAAGCCGGTGCACCGGGAACAGCCGGCAGCGTGAACGACACCGCGGTCCCCTGGACGGTCACCTCACCCAACGTCATGCCGGTGGCGCCTTGCGCGGGGATATCGATCGTGCCGCTCCAGGTGTTTCCCGAACGGGTGAGATGTACGTCGATCTTCAGTTCGGCGCCTGGCGCCTCTATGGCGCCCCGCCAACGACCTGCGACCTCGGGTCCCTGTGCGGCCAGGGCCAGTGGCTCGAGCGTGCTCGACATCGAGGCGATCAACACTGCGAACAGCGCGAACAGCGTTCGGCGGGCAGCGGCGTCTGTGTGCATGTGGTGTGGTCCCTTGAGAGTCAACAAATGCCACCTCGCGCGGCGGAGCCTCGAGGGTCCGATGGCGTAGCCTCGGCTAGAAATCGACGCGCGCCCCCAGTTGGAGCCGTCGCGGGAAGATGTTCTGCAGGGCGCTGATCCGCTGAGCGGTGATCACGCCGAAGTTCGTCGCCGTCTGCAGGCTGGCGCTGGGGTCGGCGAAGTTCACCTTGTTCAAGACATTGAACGCCTCTGCCGAGACTGTCAGGCGGACATCGCCCGCGATCCTCGTGGACTTTCCGACGCTGAGATCGAGCTGCCAGAACCCGAAGCCGCGGTACACGCCGCGTCCCGTGCGCTTGTCGTCCGTGAGATTCAGGCGGCGGACGGCGTTGAAGACGGCCTGGGGATCGCGGAAAATGTTCAGTCCGGTGCCGTTTCGCGACGGGTCGCCGCTGGTGCCGACGCCGCCCGACCCCACCACACCGTCGTTGACGGTGGAATCGGGGATATCGCCCGTCGGCAGAGCGCCCGAGCTTTGCCCCAGGAGCGCACCACCGCCCCACACCTGGGTGCCCTGGATGATCGAGAACGGCGCACCGCTTTGAGCACGGAAAATACCAGACGTGTACCATCCGCCCCACAAGCGGTCGCGACCGAAGGGCAGCTCGTACACCCAGTTGCTGTTGAAGATGTGAGTGATGTCGTCGAACGACGGCCCGTATTCGGACTCGAGATCGAAGGAGTTCGGCACCAGAGCGGCGCTGTTCTGCACCGCACCGACCTGGTCTTCGGATTTGGAGAACGTGTAGTTGGCGTCGAACGCCAAACCTCGCGCGAAGCGCTTGCGGACCGTCGCGAAAAAGCCGTTGTAATTCGACCGCCCTGCCGAGGTGCGCATGAACAGCTCGAGCACCTGGAGATTGTTGAACGTCGGCTGGCCGGCAGCGAATCGCCCGATGTCGATGCTCTGAAACAGGTTGCTCAGATTCCCGTTGATGAAGTTCCCGGTGTTGCCGGCGGCAAGTGTCCGCGTCCGTGCCCCGGACGGGGCATTGACGAGGAGGTTTTCGAACCACGGCTGCGGCGTGACGCCGGCCGCCGGCACGCTCGTGCGCAACTCGCCGGCGACGGCGTCGAATGCCTGCGCGAAGGTCTGGCCCGACGCCGGATCCTTGAACATGTACGGCACCTGGTTCAGATTGAGCGTCTGATACAGATTCCGGCCGAAGCGTCCGATGTACCCGAGCTCGACGACCGTGTTGCCGCGCAGCTGACGCTGCAGTGTGAAATTGGCCGTGTGGCTCCTCGGCACCGAGATCTCCGGATCCACGATGAACGACAGCAGTTCGCCGAACGGCACAGTGGGAACGACGGGCGAGGTCTGAGCCGTGTTCACGGCAAGCGGAATCGGCCCGTCACCGACTCGGAACGGGTCGCCGGGCCCCCGCTGCGGGGCGTTGACCGACAGGGTCTGGGCGAAGCCGACGCCGAGCGTCGGAATCGTGATCGTCTGCACCGTCGTACTCCGGTCGTAGAGCAGCGAATAGCCGCCTCGCACGACGGTTTTGCCGTCGCCGAAGACCCTGCGGGCCAACCCCTTGCTGAACGACGGCGTCCAGGCGGCCGATACGCGCGGCGAGAAGTTCGTGTAGTCGGTATCGAAGGCGCGCTTTCTTCCGGATTCCTTGATCGGCACGTACGCAAGCGACGGATTGTAAATCTCGCCGCGCTCGGCAGCCGCCCGCTTGTCGGCTAGATATTGCTGTGCTCCGATAAGCTCCCCCGTGTTCTGGAACGTCAGCAGCGTTTGACGGCCGTCCTTCTCGATCGGCGGCGTCTGCCAGTTGTAGGTGAGGCCTGCGTTCACGGTGAACGTCCGGCTCAACTGCCAGGTATCGGCTGCGTAGAACTCGTAGGCCTGCAGGTCCGATTCGGTGATCAGGCCCGTACCGATCGGATTAGGCTGTAGACGACCGTCGCGGGTTGCCAGGTAGGCGGACGAATCGACCTGCCCGAGCAGAGCGGCGTACAGCTGATCGTACCGCGCCACGTCGGTCGGGATGATGAACGCCGGCCGCTGGCCGGCCGGCACCCGGTTGTTCAGCCCGGCGCCGACCTGTGCCACGGGAATGCTGAGCGACCCGACAACCTTGTCGTTGCGGAAGTCTTCTTCGTGCAGGAGCCGGATGTTGAATCCGCCCTGGAACGTGTGGCTGCCCTTGAGCCAGGTCAGGTTGTCGATGATCTGGTAGGTCGAGAGCGGGAACAGCTGCTTGCGGGCCTGCTGAGTGCCGACGTCGATCGGCTCACTCAACCCGCTGAGGTCGATCGCGATGTTGAGACCCGGCACCTGCGGCGCCGGGTCGATGGGGATCGCGCCGCGGTCGTCTTTGACGTAACCGACGCGGAACTCGTTGGTCAGGTTCGAGCTGAGCACACCGACCAGGCCCGCCGACACGGCGCGTCCTTTCGTCGGGACGTTGTAGGTCGCGACGCGGTTGACGATGTCGGTCTGAGCGGAGTTGAGGCTCTGACGATCCGAGACATTGACCGACGTGTCGAGGCGCCACTTTTCACTAAAGGTATGGTCGAGCCTGAAGATCCCCTGATTGTCGTCGACCGGCGTGCCGACGTCGAACGTGAAGCCCCCCGTGTTCAAGCCATCTCCTACCGTCGCATCGTTCGGAGCCGGATAGAGGGCGAGCATCTGAAGGATGAGGGGGTTGGCGCCCACGCCGCGGGGATCGAGATCGCGCGGATTGATCGTCTGCACCGCGCCGCTGGCATCGCGGAACTGGAGGACGCCCTGCTTGAGCGTCGCGGTCGGCACCGTTCGCGTAACGCTCGTGGACCCGCGGTCGCGCCGGCCCTCGTAGAGCCCGAAAAAGAAGGTCTTGCCCCTGACGATCGGTCCGCCGAGCGACCCGCCGAAGCGTTTGTCGTCGAGCGGCGGCTTCGGCTGGTTGAGCCGGTTGGTCTGCCAGGGGGTGGCGTTCCACTTGTCATCCTGCGTGTAGCTGTACACAGATCCGCTGAAGCTGTTGGTGCCGCGTTTGGTGACAAACGATGCCTGCGCGCCCGACGAGCGGCCGAAGCTGACATTGGGATTGGCGACGGTCAGCCGGAACTCTTCGATCGACTCGGCAGGCGTGGGTACGGCACCGCGAAACGTCGCGCCGATGACATTGTCGGAAATGTCGATGCCGTCAACGGCAATCGTCGTCTGATCCTGCCGTGCGCCGGTCACGAAACCGTTGGCCGTGGAGCCTGGCTGCAGTGCGAGCAGCGACGTGGCATCGCGCGTCAGGTTCGGCAGCAGCATGAGGCGCTGGCGCTCGATGGTGTTGCCGACGCTCGAGTCGCGCTTGATCATCAACGTCTCGGCGGTGGCGCTGATCGTCACTTCGTCGGTCAGTCCGCCCACCTCGAGTCCGACGTCCTGTATCACGGGCCGGGTGGCCTCGAGGATCAGGCCGGTGATCTGCGCCGTCTTGAAGCCACTCAGCGTCGCCGACAGGTCGTAGGTGCCCGGGGGCAGGTTCGGGAAGCCATACCGGCCTTGCGAGTCGCTGACCGCCGTGCGCGACTGATTCGTCGACCGGTCGGTCAGGGTAACGGTCGCGCCCGGAACGGCGGCCCCCTGCGCATCGGTGACGCGGCCCGACATCGACGCCGTGGTCGCTGTCTGCGCCAGGAGTGGCGATGCCAGCAGCAGGGACACTAAACCGCCGACGAGACGCAGCGCGATCGGATTCATGAAAGACTCCTCCGTCGCGCATGATGCATCACGTGGTGCGGAGTGTCAACGAACTGGTGACGAAAGAAGCAAACGCTCTGCATACAGCCGAGATGCCGGCACAAGGTTCCGGCGGCAGGATCCGGCGCCTTCGAACGACTTTGTCGGATTCGGCGCGCGCAGGACGAAACCCCGCGCCGGCGGGGGTCGTAGTGCACCATATGTTGCACGACGCCTCCGGGTTGAACGCCATGCAAACCAATAGTCAGTCACCACTCGAAGCGCGCATTCTGCGCGCCCAAGGGCACCTCAATGAGCGGCGACGCCGCCTGCTTCGGGCCATCATCGAGACCGCTGAGGAAAGCTGTTTTCTCTCATCCCGCGAGCTGGCGCGGCGGCACGGCGTCGATCCATCCACCGTCGTCCGGACGATCCAGGCGCTCGGCTATGAGCGATTCGGCGGCTTCGCCGCCGACCTCCGGGGGCATTTCGTTCGCTCGCTCACGCCGTATTCGGTGCTCCAGGCGGGTGCGAGCAGGGACCTCGATCTGCGCGACCGCGTGCGGCAGAGCCTCCACGATGATCTCGAGCGGATGCGCACGCTGCAGTCGAGCGCGAGTCCGGAGCAGGTGATTGCCCTCGCCCGGCTGATTCACCGCGCCAGGCGCATCGTTGTCGTGGGGGTGGACCTTGCCGCGTCGCTGTCGTGGTTTCTGGCCTACAGTCTGACCGCGCTCGGGTTCCACGCCGAAGCGCCAACCGGCAGCGCCGGCAACCTGCTTCACCGTGTGCGGTTTCTGACGACCAGGGACCTGCTGATCGCGATCAGCTTCAGGAAGTGCCTGAAAGAGACGGTCGACGCCGCCCGTCTCGCTCACAGCCATCGGGTGCCAACGTTCGGGATCACCGATAGCGGCGACGGCCCTCTCGGGCGGCACTGCGATCAGTACTTGGCGGTGTCGATCGAGAGCCCGTCGATCACGGGGTCGTACGTGGCCTCGATGGCCGCGCTGAACGCCATCGTGGTGGCGTGTACCCACCTGAGTCCGAAGCGTTCACTGGCCGCGCTGCGACATACCAGGGAGGAGTACGGTTCGGGATCCCGCTGGTTTCAGGAACCGTCGTCCGATGGCACGGGCCACCGCGCACGGCGGCGCTGACGATGTTCCCGTCCGTACTTTAGGGGCGAAGGCTCGTTCGAGGTCATGCCAGTGGCGATGTGATGGGCGCAGGAGGGCGATCGTGACGAAGCGGTTATCGGCAATATTGTTCTGGTGTTCCGCCGGGATGTGCGCGGCAGGTCTCGCGTCGCCAGCGGCGGCCGACATCACGTTCTCGGTAACGCTCCCACGGTCGGAAAGGGTCCCGGTGACCGGCCGTCTCATCGTGGTCGCGTCGGCGAAAGCGACGCCCGAGCCACGGCTGGCGTTAGGGTTCAACGGGCCTCCAGCTTTCGGAATCGACGTTGAGGGTTTGCAGCCGGGAGAGACCGTCGTCGTCGACGCGAAGAGCGACGGTTATCCGTTCTTGCTCAGGGACCTGCCGCCGGGCGATTATGAGGTTCAGGCGGTTCTGGTGCGCTACACGCAGGCGCGGCGCGCCGACGGTCATACGATCTGGATACCGATCAGCGACGCACGCGTGACCGCGCCGAGGTTTCCGGGCAACCTGCACAGCAGATCGATCCGAGCCAGGCTCGATCCGGCGGCCTCGTCGACCGTGGCGCTCTCGCTCACCGAAAGGATTGCGGCCGCGGCTCCGCCCGCCGATACGCCGTGGATCAAGCAGGTCAGGATCAAGAGCCGGATCCTCTCCGAGTTCTGGGGTCTTCCGATCACGATTGGCGCCGAGGTTCTGCTCCCCAGGGGGTTCGCTGAGAATCCCGGGACGCGCTACCCCGCGATATACACGTTCGGGCATTTTGGCGGTTCCTTCTCGTTCAATCCTGATCCGGCGAGCGACACCAGAGCGGCGCGCGCCGCGGCAGCCGACTCCAACACCGAGAGCGGCTATCAGTTCGCGCAGAAGTGGATGGGCGACGACTTTCCCCGTGTGGTCGGGATTTCGCTGGTGACGCCGGGGGCGTATTTCCTCGAATCCTACGCGCTGAACTCGGCGAACAACGGCCCGTGGGGCGATGCAATCACCAGGGAGCTGATGCCGTATCTCGAGAAAACCTTCCGGTTGATCCCTGAGGCCTACGGCCGAATCGTCGAGGGCGCTTCGACCGGGGGTTGGGAGGCGCTCGCGCTCCAGCTTCATTATCCTGACCATTTCGGCGGCGCGTGGGTGTTCAATCCCGATCCCATCGATTTCACCCGATATCAGCTCGTCGACATTTACAAGGACGAGAATATGTTCACCGTTCGGCCAAACGAGTGGATCGTCAAGGAGCGGCCTTTCAGACGCTCACGAGAAGGGCAGGTGCTGGTCAGCCTGCGCGAGCTCGCGGCGCTCGAGGCGGTGATGGGATCGAAGGGCCGTTCGTATTATCAGCTCGATATCTGGCAGGCCACGCACGGCCCGGTCGGGGCCGATGGCTACCCGGTGCCGCTCTTCGACAAAAAGACGGGCGCGATCAACCGGGATGTCGTCAGCTACATGCGCGCCAGCGGCTACGATCTCTCCGGCTACGCGCGCGACAACTGGGCCAGACTCGGCCCGAAGCTTAGGGGCAAGATCAATATGTTCGCTGGTGAGATGGACGAGTTCTACCTCAACCTTGGTGTGTACAAATTCCAGGAGATGGTGGCAGAACTCGCAGGCGCCGATTATCCGATCCGCTTCGAATATGGCAGGCCGAAGAAGGGCCACAACTGGCATCACACCGATTGGGCCGGAGTCATCCGTGAGGTGGCTGACTACGTGCGCAAGATCGCACCGCCCGGCGCGCCGGTTGCCGATTGGCATACCACACGAGGTCGTGCCGGGGGAGTCCGGAACGGTGCGCGACGTTCCGGCGCATAATGCACGGCACCAAGGAGGCCTTTATGCGCCGGTCGCTTCGCCGAGAGATCCGATTCCTCCGCGTCTACGCCGTGACCAGTTCGGTCATTCTCGTCGTCCTCTGCACCGCAGCCTTCCGCCAGACCGCGACAGCGAAGTTCGACGAGCTCACGGTCGGCCGCATCAACGTGGTCGATGCGAACGGCGCGCTGCGGCTGGTGCTCTCGAACAAGGACCGCATGCACCCTGGAATGATGGGCGGCAAGC
>JACDBQ010000920.1 GCA_013694845.1 Acidobacteriota bacterium | reverse complement strand
GGCGGCGATGTCGGCCCACACCTCCGCCTGGTCCGAGGACCGCGCACCCGACATCTGCATCGACGCGGTCACCTGCGACATCCGCTTGGCGCGGCCGGTCGCGTACTGCGTCCGCGGCGCCGCGGTGAAAGCGCGCGATCGCGCCCGCCATCGGCCAGCCTCCACGCACGAGACCGGGATGGTCAACTTCGTCGCCGCCGGCACGAGGATCGACAGGTTGACGACCCGGTTCTGCTTCGCGCCAAGGAGCTCCTCGCCATCGAGGATGAACACCGGCTTCGCACTCTTGTTGACGACGCGCAGTTCAGGGACAGTCCCCTGCTGACCGATCTCGGTGATCTCGGTAAAGCCGTCGCCGAGCGCCTGGTCGAGTGTGAGGTAGAAAGCATCTCGGTCCACGACCGGTGGACCGAGGAGCGGGAACATGGTGATGGAGTCGCAGGTGGTCGGGGCGCCGAGCGTCATGGATGACAGCGTTCGCGCGATGAAGTTGTCCATGAGGACCATGATGCGGGCGGGGAAGGACAGGTGTGGTCCACAAGAAGTGCTGCTTGTCCGCTATAGCTTTAGCGGCGCCGGAAATGCTGAATTCTGAAGTAGGGGCGCAAGACGGAGGAGAACCGCGGCCGCCGTCTGGGTCGGATTATCCGTGCGGTACGGCGAGAACGGTCACCTGGCGGGTGCGGGCCAGTCGCGCCAGCCGGTCGTCAGCCGTTGCGATGGCAGACCCCTCGCGCTCCGCCAGGGCGAGGTAGACACAGTCAGGCACCTTGTGCCCGAGTGAAACCGCGAGCAGGAGCGCCTGGCCAATCACTCGCTCATCGTCCATGAGCCGAATCACACCGTCGGCAGCAGCCTGCAGCAGGGCGTCGAGTGATTGGCCGGCGACGGCGGGCGCGACGGCACCGTCGGCCACTTTCCGCCTCAAGGCCGAGGCGACCTCGGTGAGGAGGAGCCGGGGCGCGATCCAGGCCACGTCGCGCTCCAGCAACTCGGCGGCTTCATCGCTGCCCTCCTCGTCGATAATCCACCGGACCGCAACCGACGCGTCGAGCACCACGACGTCCGGAGCTTTACCCGGAGGCATCACGTTCCCGCCGAATCGTGCGCGCGCTGTCAGTCCCCTTTCGGGGAGACGCGCTGGTGGCCGCGCGGAGCGCTGCGGCCCGCCTCCGGAAGGCATCGCGCCGGGCGGCCACCGAAGCGGCGAGCGTGGTACGGACCTCCTCCTCGAGCGACACGCCCCGCCGGGATGCCCTGGTCTTTAAGGCGCGGGCAACCCGCTCATCGAGCTGACGAACTTTCAGGTCGGCCATGCGCCCATGTTACGTCTGACCCCAGATGGGGTCAAATCTGCCCGCCTTCCGTCATTTCAGCAGCTCCACGAGCCAGATATCGCTCGCGCGGTCGGGTAACTTCTCCAGGCACCGCCGGATGAGTCGATCGATGCCGGGGTGCGTCGGGCACGATGAACATGTTCGCGGGCTTGAAGGTGCGATGCACGATGCCTTTTCGCATGGGCCGAGCTCGTAACGAAGCCGATCCTTCGGCGCTTCGGTCCGATCGACTACCATAACGCCGGAGGTTACGAATGGCATCAGGGTTCAATCGCAACATCGGCATGCTGCTCCTCGGGTTGTGGCTGGTTCTCACGGGTCTTTCGGGACTGGTCGCACTGGGGCTGCCGGCGATGCTGATGGCTGTTCTCGCCCTGATCGCGGGAGTCCTCATCATCGTCGGACGCTGAACGGCGTGCAGTCAGCAGCGGCGGGGTGCTCCGCTGGCGCCCAGTGCGATAATGGACGGATGGACGCCCGCGCGGCAGACCGGCGGCAGCGCATGACAAGCCGGCGCTTCGCCTCCCACGCAGAGGCGGATGCGGCGGATACGGCCTATTGGCTGGCCATCCCTCCGGCGGAACGAGTCCTCCAAGTCTGGACCCTAAGTCTGGCGCAGTGGCGCCAGAGCGGACACGCGCACGATGCCACCCGACTTCGTCGATCTGTTACGCGCGTTCGCCGCGGCTAACGTTCGCTACCTGGTAGTCGGGGCGTACGCGCTCGGTTTCCACGGTCGCCCTCGCGCCACCGGCGACCTGGATGTCTGGGTGGAAGCGAGTCCGGAAAACGCCGCCAGGGTCATGCGAGCGCTCGCGACGTTCGGAGCTCCTCTCAACGACGTAAGCGAGGGTGACTTCTCACGCGAAGGAATCACGTATCAGATCGGCCTGCCGCCGCTCAGGATCGATATCCTCACGCAGCTCACAGGCCTCTCCTTCGCCGAAGCCTGGCCGGAGCACGTCGAGGGTGCACTCGGCGACGCCCAGGCGAACTTCATCGGCCGCGAGGCGTTCATCCGCAATAAGCGCGCAACCGGACGCCAGAAGGACCTCGGCGATATCGAAGGTCTGGCGTAGTCACTCGAGGTCTCAAGGACCATCCCGACAACGATGACTCCACGCTTGGTGATCCCAACACTCTGCGTCTCCGTGACCCTGGCGGGCTGCCGCCCGGAGCCGGGCGCATCCCCAGCACCGCAACCCGCCCCCGCGCCACTCGTGCTGCAAGGGCCGGTCGATCACCTGGACGGCCTCGCGCGCGAGCCGATGGTCGTTCAGCATCCGAACGGCACGCTGTTCGTGACCGGCTACGGCACGGGCGTGCCGCGCTTGTGGCGGAGCACGGACGACGGCGCGACGTGGGCGCGGGTGAATGTCGGCAGTGAGAAGGACGGCGCGGTCGGCAACTCCGACGTGGACCTCGCGGTGGCTCCCGACGGCACCCTGTACTTCGTCGTCATGACCTACGACCGCAAGAAGTTCGAAGGCGTGCAGATCGCGGTCGGTGCGAGCCGGGATGTGGGCGCGAAGTGGTCCTGGAC
>JACDBQ010000516.1 GCA_013694845.1 Acidobacteriota bacterium | reverse complement strand
CCGCAGGGTGGTGGCCGCGGCCGCGGCGGGATCCAGATGGTCCAGTACAACCAGGTGCTGAAGGATCCGGCCCGGCGTGACCCGCGTGTCTATGTGATCCCCGCCGACCAGGCGGATTTCCCGACCGCAACGAAGTTCATCAACACGCTTCGCTACATCGGCATCGAGATCCACCAGGCCGGGAGCGCGTTCTCGGCCAATGGCAAGAACTATCCAGCGGGGTCCTACGTGGTGAAGACGGCGCAGTCCGGTCGTGCACACGTGATCGACATGTTCGAGCCCCAGGATCACCCGAACGACATGGACGAGCGGGGCATCCCGCGCCGGCCATACGACAGCGCCGGGTGGACGCTCGCCTACCAGATGGGGATCAAGTTCGACCGTCTGTTCGACGACGTGAAAGGGCAGTTCAGCGAAGTGCAGGGGCTGGCCAAGCCGGTTCCCGGCGCGATCAGCGGAACCGCGGCCGCCGGCTACCTCATCTCACCGTCGATCAACGATGGATTCACGGTCGCCAACCGTGTGCTCAAGGCGAACGGCGAGGTCTACCGTCTCGGCGTCCCGATGGCGGCCAACGGCCGGACGTATCCCGCGGGGGCGTTCTACGTGGTTGCCAACGCGGCGAGCACGCCAGTCGTGCAGACAGCCGCGAAAGAGCTCGGCGTGAACATGGATGCGACGAACGACCGTCCGGCGACGAGCGCGACGAAGCTCGCCACCAAGCGGATCGCCCTGTGGGATACGCAGACGGGGTCGATGCCATCCGGCTGGACGCGCTACCTCCTGGAACGCTTCGAGTTCCCCTTCACCATCGTCTGCGGCGCGGGCTTCGATGATTCCGCGCTCCGGTCGAAGTTCGACGTGATCATCATGCCGTCGGGTGCGGCATTCCGCGCCGCCGGCGGTGGTCGGGGCGGCCGCGGCGGGGGTGGCGGAGCCGATGCGCTTCCCGCCGGCACGCCCGTGCCCCAGCCGAGCGATCCTGACCTCCGCAGCCTGTGCCAGGTCACGAGTGGCACCGGCATGGGCGCAACCGCTGACGCGAACGTCCGGAAGTTCGTCGAGCAGGGAGGCGTGGTCGTGGCTGCCGGGTCCGCGGCGGAAGCCATTTCCGAAACCCTGCAGCTTCCGGTCACCGACTACATGGTGGAGCGCCAGCCCGGACAGCCGGATCGCGCCCTCGCCGGTGACAAGTTCTACGTCCCGGGCTCCGTGGTGCGGGTGGCGGTCGACCCGACGGCGGTGTCGGCCGCGGGAGCCGAGGATCAGGTCGACGTCTTCTTCAACAACAGTCCGGTGTTCCGGCTGCAGCCGAACGCCACTTCGCGTGGCATCCGGCCCGTGATGTGGTTCGATTCAGCGAGCCCGCTACGGAGCGGATGGGCGTGGGGCCAGAACTACCTCGAAGGAGGCACCGCCGCCTTCGAGGCCACGGTCGGCCAGGGCACGGCCTATGTGTTCGGTCCGGAGATCACCTTCCGCGCCCAGCCACACGGCACGTTCAAGTTCTTCTTCAACGCGATCCACTCAATGAGGAGCCCCGCCAGTGCCCCGACGAGCACAGCGGCTAAGTGACGGGCCACTGGCCGCGAGGTCATTCCGGTGAGGACATCCGCTGACGCAACGGCCCTGATGAACGAGCGATGACCCGCATGCGGCAGTGACCATTCAGCGTTGGCCCAACCCGCCCCGTCCTGGACCGGGCGGGGCCGGCGGCGCCGGCATGTTCTCTTTCGCGAACCTCGGCAGCATCTCATCGCGCATCGCCAAGTGATACAGAGCGGAGGCGAGCGCGGCAGCGGACTTCTTCACGTCCTCTTCGATGATGCGCTCGTAGGTATCGAGGTTCGTGTGCCACGTGTAGGTCTGGTATTCGATCGGATCCTGGCTCAGCCCGATCCCCGGCAGCCCCGCTTCGTTGAACGAGGTGCTGTCGGTGCCGCCCGAGCGGCGGCTGCTGGTCGAAAGCGCGCCCATCACGCCGAGATCCTCGAACGGCTTGAAGATCTCACGCAGCACGGTGCCGGCCTCCGGCGGACCGAAGACGCTCGCGCCGCGGATGCGGCCGGTGCCGGAATCGACGTTGAAGTATCCGTTGAACTTGGAGAATTCCGGCTTCGGATTTTCGGCGGTGCCGAAGTGCTCCTTCACATACGCCTTGGACCCGAGGAGTCCCTGCTCTTCGCCGCCCCACAGCGCGACGCGGATCGTGCGTCGCGGCTTGACCCCGATCGCTTGCAGAATGCGGGCGGCTTCCATCATCACCGCGCAGCCGATCGCGTTGTCGGTCGCACCGGTCGCGGAATGCCACGAGTCGAGGTGGCCGCCGAGCATCACGACCTCGTCGGCCTTGTCGGTCCCGGGAATCTCAGCCACGGCGTTGAACGATTTACCCGCCGGGAACGACTGGTTGACGATGGTGAATTCCAGACGAACGGGGGTGCCGTTGTCGAGAATGCGGCTGATCCGGCCATAGTCTTCGTTCCGCAACACCACCGTCGGAGGGGCCTTGGTCACGTCGTAGGTGTTGTTCTGGAACGCACGGATCTGTCCATGGTCGCGCCCCGCGTCGTTGAGCCGCACCGCGACGCCCGCGCTCAGCATGAGCGCGTTCATGGCGGTGTTGACCGCCTGCGCCGTCAGGCGTGTCGGGTCCGGTGGCTCGCCACCGCGGCCCGCTCCGCCAGCCCCCCGGCCCCCGCGCCCTGCTTCGGGCGGGGGCGCATCGGGATCCATCTGCCGCCGCAGGTCATCGTCGTCCCGCCGAAGTGCCGGGGGCGTGACGTTCACCCGGACGGCGGTGTGTGCGCCAACGAGCACGATGTTTCCCTTGATCTTCGGCGTGACGTCCTTGATCCAGGCGTCCAGCTCCGGTTGCGTCGGGCGAGTCGGGGGGACGAGGTGGACCGCGTCGGCCACGATGGTTCCTTTCGTCGACGGGGTCCACGCCACGACCTCGCCGACGAGGCTGTCCTTCACCGGCGCGATGATGTGTCCGGCGAAGCGCTCGTTGAGCCATCCCTGACGGGGTGACTTGTCCGCGTTGACGAAGTCCCACGGTTCGAGCTTGCCGTTTTTGAACCCCCACTCGGTCATCTGTTTCACGGTCCACTCGGCAGCGGCCTTGAAGTTCGGCGATCCGGTCAGCCGCGGTCCGTGGACATCCGTGAGGTAATGCATGGTCCGCATGATCTGGGAGTTGTTCTCGGCTTCGGCGCGGATCTTCGCGTTGATCTCGGGGTCGATTTGTTCGGACGTGATGACTGGAGCAGCCGCAACCGCAACCGCGACCCCGACCAGCACCGCGATGAACGTGCTTTTCATATGTGCGAAATAGTAGCAGACGGGCAGCGGCTGCTAGGATGCAAGGCGTGCCGCACGCCTATGCGCAGGAAGTCCTCGAGGAGCTCGCCCGGCACGGGCTGCAGCCACTGCCCGAGACCCCGACCTGGTTCCTGCGCGACGCGGTCCGGGAGCTCTACAAGTACGAGATCAAAGTGCTCAAGGCCAGGCTGCTGGGGGGCGAGTTCCCCAGACACGAGTATGCCGGTCGCGTCATCGGCTTGAGGCGGCGATATCCGCTCCTGTCGGTCCCGGTGGAGCTGTGGACGCGCACCAGCCCACCCTGACTTGCCACAGAATAGAAACTATGCAGGATTTCGAAAAGCTCGGACTCTTCTACCTCGGGCGCGAGTACGACCTCGCGGCCGGCACGCCGACCGCCACACCCGTGCTTTACGACTCGCGCGATCTGGTCACGCACGCGGTGTGCGTGGGCATGACGGGCAGCGGCAAGACCGGTTTGTGCATCGGGCTGCTGGAAGAGGCGCTGCTGGACGGCGTACCGGTCATCGCGATCGACCCGAAAGGGGACCTGGGCAACATGCTGCTGACGTTCCCTGGTCTGTCGGGACGGGACTTCGCGCCCTGGATCGACGAGGATGAAGCCCGGCGCGCCGGCCAGGCGCCCGAAGCCTTCGCGGCCGAGCAGGCACACGCGTGGAAGGACGGCCTCGCCCAGTCGGGGCAGGACGCCGACCGCATTCAGCGACTCAAAGCAGCGGCGGATTTCGCGATCTACACGCCTGGGAGCCGCGCCGGCCTGCCGGTGTCGGTGCTCAGCTCGTTTGCCGCTCCTCCCGCCAACGTCCGCGAAGACGCCGAGCTGCTCTCGGACCGCGCGAGCAACACGGCCACCAGCGTACTGGCCCTGGCGGGTGTCGACGGGCCGCCGCGAAGCCGGGAGCACACGCTGCTGGCGACGCTGTTCTCGACCGCGTGGTGCGCCGGCAAGGCCCTCGATCTGCCGTCGCTCATCCTGCAGGTCCAGACCCCTCTGTTTCAGAAAGTCGGCATACTCGACATCGAGTCGTTCTTTCCGCAGAAGGAGCGCTTCGAGCTCTCGCTCAAATTGAACGGGATTCTCGCTGCCCCAGGATTCGATCAATGGTTCGAGGGCGAGCCACTCGACCCGGCGGCGCTGCTTCGCACACCGGAAGGGAAACCGCGGGCCTCGATCTTCTCGATCGCGCATCTCGGTGAGACCGAGCGCATGTTCTTCGTCTCGCTGCTGCTGAACCAGTTCCTCGGCTGGATGCGCACCCAGAGCGGCACGTCCAGCCTTCGCGCCATCCTCTACATGGACGAGATCGCCGGCTATTTTCCGCCGGTCGCGAATCCTCCCGCCAAGCCGCCACTCCTCACCATGCTCAAGCAGGCGCGGGCGTTCGGCGTCGGCGTGGTGCTCGCAACCCAGAACCCGGTGGATCTCGATTACAAAGGGCTGTCGAACGCTGGCACCTGGTTTCTCGGCCGCCTGCAGACCGAGCGCGACAAGGCCCGCGTGCTCGACGGCCTCGAGGGTGTCGCCGCCGGCTCGCTCGATCGCGCCGAGGCCGACCGGATCCTTTCCGGACTCGGAAAGCGTGTCTTTCTGCTGCACAACGTACACGAATCCAAACCCGTCATCTTCCAGACCCGGTGGACGATGTCGTACCTGCGGGGCCCGTTGTCGAAGACGCAGATACGGTCGTTGATGGAGAGTCGGAAGGCGCCCGCCACGGGGGCGCCGGCGCCCGCCTCGCGAGAAGCCGCCACGCGTGCCCGGTCGACGAATGCGCGGCCGGTCCTGCCTCCCGGCATCGAGCAGTACTTTCTTCCGGACCCAGCGACGGGACGGGGTGATGTCGACGCGCCTACCTACGTGCCAGTCGTGCTCGGCGCGGCACGCGTCGCGTTCACCGATCCAAAGGCCGGCATCGACACGTCGAAAGACCTTCTCTACGCCGTCCCGGTGACCGACTCCGCCGTACCGGTGGAATGGCAGCAGGCTGTCGAAGTGCAAGGCACTGCCAGTGGTTTGCGCCGGGAGCCCGCGTCGGCCGACGCCGGGTACGCCGATGTGCCCGCACCGGCGCAACAGCCCCGGAATTACGCGGCGTGGCAGAAGTCCTTCAGCCAGTGGCTCTCGCAGTCACAACGGCTGGATCTGCTGCGGCATCGCGCGACGAAACTGACCTCGAATGCGGGCGAAGAAGAGCGTGACTTCCGGGCTCGGGTGCAGGATAGCCTGCGCGAAGCGCGCGACGGCGAGCTCGAAGCCGTCCGAAAGAAAGTCGCGACGAAACGCGAGGCAATCGCCGAGCGGCTCCGCAAGGCGGAAGCGGCGGTCGGCCGGGAAACGCAGCAAGCCTCGCAGCAGAAGACGCAGACGATGCTCTCGATGGGGGCCGCCGCGATCGGGGCCTTGCTCGGCCGCAAAGTGATCAGCACGGGAACGCTGGGCCGTGCCACCACCGCCGCCCGCGGCGTCGGCCGCAGCATGAAGGAAGCTGATGACGTGAAGCGAGCCGGCGAAACGGTGACCACCTTGCGCACACAGCTCGAGACCTTCGATCAGACCGTCCGAGACGAGATGCAGGCCGTCAGTGCCAAGTACGAAGGGGCAGTCGAACTGGAGCAGCTCGCGCTCGCGCCAAAGCGCGGGCAGGTCCAGGTCCAATTCGTCGGACTGGGCTGGGACCCGCAGTGAACCGTCGGCGATCCTCGCAGCCCGCGCCCTGCGCCACGTGACCCGAATGACGTTCCGACGGCTGCGTGTCGCGGCGGCAGCGGCGAGCGGCCGCTGCTCTCGCCGACTGCCGTACTGCCTCCTCACGGTGCTCGCTCTCGCCGCTTGTGCGCGCGAGCTCCCGCCTGACGTCGCCCGGCTGACCGGGGTCACCGTGACGGAGACCCGCCCGCCGGCCGGAGGCCTGGCGCTCCCGAACAAGCGGGGATCGGTGAAGTTCGCCGTCATCGGCGACTCCGGCCGTGGCGACAGCGCACAGAACGAAGTGGCGCAGCAGATGGTGGCCTGGCGGGAGCGGTTTCGCTTCGACCTCGTGCTGATGCTCGGGGACAACATCTACGACAGCCACACGCCCGCGGACTATGGCGCGAAATTCGAGGTTCCGTACCGTGCGCTCCTGGACGCTGGCGTGAAGTTCCAGGCCGCGATCGGCAATCATGACGACGCGGCGCAGGTCCGCTACGACAAGTTCAATATGGGAGGGCAGCGGTACTATTCGTTCCGCCGTTCCGAGATCAGTCTCGAAGGCGTAGCGGGTGCGGGGATCCGGTTCTTCGCTCTCGACAGCCGCACTCTCGATGCCGAACAACTGCAGTGGCTGGCGAAGGGGCTCGCCGATTCCTCGAGCCGGTGGAAGGTCGTCTTCTTCCATCATCCGATCTACACGTCGGGACGATACGGTTCGGGGGCGCGGTCTCTCCGCACGGCGCTCGAACCGGTTCTGGTCGAGGGGAACGCGGATGTGGTGCTCTCGGGGCACGAGCATTTCTACGAGCGGATGGTGCCCCAGCGCGGGATTCTCTATTTCATCTCGGGCGCGGCCGGTTCGCTGCGCAAAGGGGACATCCGGAAGACGGAGCTGACCGCCCGGGGTTTCGACACCGACTACAGCTTCATCCTGATGGAAGCGGCGGGGGATGAACTGTACTTCCAGGCGATCTCCCGGGACGGGCAGACCGTTGACGCAGGCCTCGTCACGAAGGGCACCGCGCCCCGTCGCTGATCTGCTTCATCTTGTCTTTGAACACGCGGACCCACGCGTCCGCATGACGCGACTCCGCCGTAAGCTGGTCGTGCGACGTCACGCGGGAGCCGTCGAACAGGTCGCGCAACTGTTGCTCCGACAGCTGCTGGAGCAGTCCGAGGAGCAGTTGACGACCCGATTCAGAGATCTGTTGATCCGGGAAGGTCGCACCCTCCCATGGCAGATGTTTCATCGACACGGTGCAGGTAGGTCGATCCTGCCAGATGCGCCCCTGGCGCCAGTTGTGGAGGTCGATCTTTGTCGGACCGAAAGTGGCGCCGAGGTCCTGCATGATCGCGAAGGGCTGCAAGCAGCCGCCGTCGGGACGATCTGCGCCGGGGCGGCAGATCAGCCGCTGGTTGGGCCCCTTGTTGTCCCAGTGCGCAAGAAAGACTGCCATCAATCGCAGTGCGTCGACCTCCGCTCTCGACGACCCGCCGCGCGCCGGGTCGATGCGATCGAGCTCGAACCACGACCAGCCCTGGTCCTCCACGGCCTCGATGACACGGCCTTCAACCTTTCGCTCCAGCACGACCAGATCGAAGTCGATGGTCCGCTCGTAGTCGATCCCGCCCGGGAAACAGGCGAACCTGACGCCCACGCGATCGAGGCAGCGCAGCGACTGGAAGGGGAACGACGGGCATCCCGCGCATCCGACCTTCCGGACGATGAACATGCGGTCGGCGCCGAATCCGAGCGCCGACAGCAGCCGCGACGCCGCGACTTCCGCGTGGAGCTCTGCGTTGGCCCCGTATTTGACCTTTATCGGTCTCCCGGGCGCCACCTCGCAGTAGAACTTCGGTGTCGTGCCGCCGACGGTCCTCACCTGGAAACGGCAGACGACCTCCTCGTCCACAGCGAATCCATCGGGGCCGGCCGGGTTTGCTCTGAAATTCACCTCGGAAATCGGAGCGGTGGGTGCCTGCCAGACCCGGGCAGAGGCGAGAGATTCATCCCGCAACGCCCGCGCGCGATCGGCATCCAGCGCGGCGCCGTCGGCGCCCGCCGACGCCTTGGCTTCGGCCACGGTGGCGGCCGTCTCGCCGGCGCCGCATCCGGCGCTTGTCAGCACAGAAGCGAGGATCAGCACCAGGATCGGACGTCTCGATGGGCTCACGGCGCCTTCTTATGCAAGAGCCTTGCAAGACCCACCGCTTGACGTCTTGAATACTACATAGGTAGTATTCTGCGCAGTGCACCCACCACTTCAAGTGACCTTCATATGGCCCGAGTCAATCTGACCTATCCCACCGCCCTGGTGCTGAAGGCCCTGTCGGCGGGCTCTCACTACGGATTCGACGTCATGGACGCCACCGGGCTGCCAAGCGGCACCGTCTATCCGATCCTGCGCCGCCTCGACCGCGAAGGCTTGCTCGCCTCGACGTGGGAACCGCAGGCGACCGCCCAGGAAGAGCAGCGTCCTCCCAGGCGCTACTACGCGGTCACCGGCGCCGGGGAGCGGATGCTCGCCGACGCCACGGCTCGCTACCCGACGCTCGAACAAGCGGTCGACGCTGATGGCCGCCGCCTGAGGCCCTCCCGGGCCTGACGTCGTGCTGACGCGCGACCCGCTGCCGCTTCGCCTCTGCCTTTTCATCGTGCGGCTCTTCGGCCGCGTGGTGCCAAAGGCCAACCGTGGTGCGTGGAATGCCGAATGGGAGGCGGAGTTTCGGCACCGCCACTGTGCGCTCGCCGCGCGTGGTGATCTCGACTGGAGCAGCAATATGGATCTGATTGGCCGTGCGCTTGGGGCCTTGCCCGACGCTGCATGGATCCGCCGACAGTTTACCGGCGACTCGGAGGTCGTGCACGACGTGCGCCACGGTGCCCGGATGCTCTGGACGTCTCCGCTGTTCACGATTACGGCAATCGCGATTCTTGCGATCGGCATGGGGGGCACACTCTCGATCGCAACGCTGCTGGACACGTTGCTGTTCAAGCCATTGCCGTATCAGGATGCGGATCGCATCGTGACTCTCTGGGAGCGGCCCGCGGGCGGTGGTCACGGCGACGTGGCGCCGGCGAACTTCCTGGACTGGCGGGAACGCAGCACCACTTTCAGCCAGCTGGCCGCCATCATTCCCTACTCCTACGACTTCGCGGGAGCAGGGGAGCCGGAGGTGTTCTTCGGCGCACAGGTGACCGCGAGCTTTTTCGACGCGATCGGCACTCGGCCGCTGCTCGGTCGGGCCTTCCTTCCCGACGAGCATCGCTCCGGCGCGCGGCGCGTCGTTTTGATCTCGCACCAGCTCTGGCAGCGCCGATTCGGCGGCGACCCGGCGATCGTCGATCGCACGATCAAGCTGGACGACACCCTCCACACCATCGTCGGGGTTCTCCCGCCCGACTTCCGTCCTCAGTTTCTGCCGCGGCCCGGCGAGCTGTCCGTCTGGGCTCCGAAGGTCGTCCTCGAGCATGAGCAGCGGACCCGCGGCAGCGCATGGTGGAACGTTGTCGGCCGGCTGAAGCCGGGTGTGTCACTCGCGCAGGCACAGGGTGAGCTGACCTCCATTGCTGCCTCTCTCGGCCGTGAGTATCCGCAGACGAACGAGAAGGTTGGCATCGCCCTCGTGCCCCTTCGCGAACATCTGATGGGAGACGTGCGCCTGCCGCTCGTCGTGATGTTCGCGGCGGTGATACTCGTCCTGGCCATCGGCTGCGCGAACGTGGCCAGCCTCCTGCTCGCGCGAGGCATGGCCCGCGAGCGCGAGTTTGCGATCCGCGCGGCGCTTGGCGCGGGACGCTGGCGGATCGTCCGACAGCTCGTGGTCGAAAGCCTGTTGCTGTCGTCGATGGCGTCGTTGGCAGGCGCCGCAATCGCCCACTGGCTGATCGGCGGGATCGTCGCGCTCGCCCCGGCCGGCGTCCTGCGGCTGCACGACGCCGTGCTCGATGGCCGCATGCTCGCCTTCGCCGTATGCCTGACGGCCCTCACCGGGTTCGTCTTCGGCGTGGTTCCGGCCGTGCAGCTGGCGCGGCCTGGGAGAGGCGTCATCCGCGAGCGGCAGGCCTCATCGCCCAGGCGCGGATTTCGGAGGACACTGGTCGCCGGGGAGGTGGCATTGGCGGTCATGCTGCTGACCGGCGCCGGTCTGCTGATTCGCAGCTTCGACCGACTGCTCGCCGTGGATCCCGGATTCTCGCCCAGGAACACGGTGGCGCTCCAGGTGTTCGCGCACGACCGGAACGGCACCGCGGACCGGACCCGTGCCTTCTTCCAGGCAACGATCGAACGAATGCAGTCGTTGCCCGGCGTCGACTCGGTCGGCGCGGTTTCGGCGATGCCCTTTGCGGCCGCCAACATCGACATCAAGAGCACGTTCGCGGTGATCGGGCGTCCGGCCCGACCGGCGGCGGAACGGCGCGGCGTGTATGTAACGATCGCCACCCCCGGTTTCTTCCGCGCTCTCTCGGTGCCCTTGCGCGAGGGCCGGCTCCTCAGCGATACCGATCGCGAAGGCACGCCGATCGTCGCGGTCATCAGTGACGCGCTGAAGACGCGCGAGTTTCCGAACGAGAGTCCCCTCGGCAAGCGTGTCCAGGTGCAGTGGCACGGGAGGACACTCGACAGCGAGATCGTCGGGGTGGTCAGCCAGATTCGACACGATGGTCTGGACAGCGCACCGCGGCCGGAAGTGTTCCTGCCCCTGCGGCAGGTGCCGTTCGCATCGATGACCTACGTTCTGAAAGGATCGGGGGAGCCAGCCCGCCTCATCGATGCGGCGCGCCGGGCGGTATGGTCGGTCGATCCACTGCAAACCTTTTACGAGACAGGCCAGGTCGAGCAGATGGTCGCGACGTCGGTCGCGAAACAGCGATTCAGCATGACGCTGCTGAGCGCGCTCGCCGCGGTCGCCCTCCTGCTCTGCGCCATTGGCATCTACGGGGTAATCAGTTTCGCGACTGCGCAGCGTGCACGTGAGATCGGCGTGCGGATGGCCCTCGGCGCAGACCGCGCGTCCATTCAGCGCCTGGTGCTGCGGGAAGGCGGCGTCCTGGTCGCGGTCGGATTGATCTGCGGGTCGCTCGCTTCACTGGCCGCGACACGGTACCTCCGGCAGCTCCTGTTCGAAGTGCGTGCTATCGATCCCTTGACCATGGTGGTCGTGGGCTGCCTCTTGAGTGTCGTGGCCCTGGCGGCCTGCTACGTGCCGGCACGCCGTGCGACACGTGTGGATCCGGTCGTCGCCCTGCGCGCGGAGTAGGGCGCGAGCCGGCGCGGAGCTACTTTCCCAGCTCCAGTGCGACGATCGCCTTGCGGTCCCGCAGGAACAGCGTGGTGCCTACCAGGGTTGGAACCGTCCACGAACGTCCGGTGAAAACCCTGGGCCTGGCCGTGGACGACCTCGCTCGGTGAACATGGATGTGAAAGGCCAGCGGCCGATCGAGCTCCCTTCGAGCCGGGTCCGTGTGAACACCGACGCGAGTCGCGTCTTCAGCCAATGCGGCATCGGGAGGGCTCCATCAGGCGTTGAGGATCCGCGCAACCGCCCCGGCGATCCGTTCCCAGTTGCGCGTTTCGTCGGCGAGCTGTTTTCGGCCGGCTCGCGTGAGCTCGTAGAACTTCGCCTGCCGGTTGTTCTCTGAGGCCCCCCACTCGGCCGCGATCAGTCCCTGCTGCTCGAGCCGATGCAGCCCCGGGTAAAGGGATCCCTGGTTCACCTGGAGGATGTCTTCGGACAGGATCTGGATCTTCTGAGACACCCCCCAGCCGTGCATGGGTCCGCCGGCGAGGGTCTTGAGGATCAGCAGGTCGAGCGTACCCTGCAGCAGATCTGACTTACTGGCCATGGCTTCTCCTGTAGACGAACGACAACAGACTAGGGTTCCCTCCTGTCGATTGTCAACAAGATTGATGGCGTCCCGTTTGCTCCCCGAGACCAGCATGAGCACAACCGACGATCGAGCCGACAAGAAGCTCCCCGTAACCGGTGAAGTAGGCAGTGAAGGCGGTAGTTACGCCGATTCGACCTACCAGATCTCCCATTTCGAGGGTGACCTCGGCCGCGTGGCCGAAGCGGCTGAACCGGATCCAGGGGACGCAGATGTGAGTGACACGATCAGATACCCGACCGAGCCGCCCGAATGAGCCGTGTTATCGTTTCCGCCTCATGAACAGATCGGCGTGGGCCCTGGGCCTGGCATTGGGGGCGGCGGTGTCGTCCGGGTGCTCCCTGAAGCGGATGGGTCTCGAGCGAATGGCGGATGCGGTCTCGGCGACCGCCGACGCCTTCGCCCACGACGACGATCCCGAGTTCGTGAGGCTCGGCGCGCCTGCGACCTTGAAAATGGTCGAAATGCTTCTCGACCAGGCGCCCGCTCACCCGGCGCTGCTCTTGACGGCCTGCAGCGGCTTCACCCAGTACGCCTACGCCTTCCTCCAGGTTGACGCCGAGCTGATCGCACCGTCGAACGCCGCCGAGGCTCGCCTGTTGCGCGGGCGCGCCACGAAGATGTACGAACGAGCACGGGAGTACTGCCTCCGCGGGCTCGACGCCGCGTCCCCCGGCACGCGGGCGGAGCTGCTCGCTGGCAAACTGGACCGGCTCGGCTCCATCCGGAAGGATGATGTGGGGTTGTTGTACTGGACGGCGGCCGCGTGGGGCGGCCTGCTCGCGGTAGCCGAGAGTCCTCTGATAAAAGTCGGGGAAGTCCCGAAGGTTCGCGCCCTGGCGGAACGAGCGATCGCGCTCGATGCGGGCTGGGAGGCGGGAACCCTGCACGAGCTCATGATCGGGATCGAGGGACTGCCGGCGATTGTCGGCGGTTCCCCGCAGCGGGCCCGGACGCATTTCGATCGAGCGGTGACGCTCTCGTCGGGGCTGTCGGCGTTCGCCTACGTCACCATGGCGACGAGTGGTGCGGACCCTGCGGAAACCGAGCGGCTGCTGAAAGCGGCGCTCGCCATCGACGTGGATCGACGTCCCGACATCCGGCTGGCCAACATCATCGCGCAGAAGCGCGCGCGATTCCTCCTGGCGAGGGCAGCGCGGCGGTCGTGACAGGGCGGCCGTTGACCGACTCGTACTCGTATCCCACGTTCAACCGGGAACGTCCCGCCAGCTTCACTCTGGCGATGGACTCCGTCGCGACCGGCACGCGCACGCCATCGACACGCTCATAATGCCGCGTGAACTCGACGTGACTCGTCCAGAACGACGGGTTCTTCGCCAGGACGCCTTCGACCCGGAGCAGTTCGCCGTCCACGCGGAGGACCATGCGCCCGTCGATCAGCATGGCATCTTTGCGCCTGGGCTTGATGGTGACGTATCGCAGGTCACCGTGGGATGTTTCCGGGCCGAACTCGTAATTTTCCGGGGTCAGCTCCCCCCGCCCGAAGTCCCCCTTCGCGATCATCTCCTGCTCACGCCTCAGCAGCGTCCTGAGCACCTTGTTTCGAACCGTGTCCGAGCCGCGCTCGGCCACGATCTGATAGCGGAACCCAGCCGAGTCGAACTC
>JACDBQ010000906.1 GCA_013694845.1 Acidobacteriota bacterium | reverse complement strand
CCCGATGTACATCGGCGCCGGGGTCGCGGTCTCGGGTGCGGCACTCTTCTATCAATCGTTGGCGCTTCTCGGCTATGTCGGGGTGTTCCTGCTGACGATGCACGTGTTTGTCATCGGCTACGAGGAGCCGACGCTGCGACGCCTGTTTGCGCAGCAGTACACGGCGTACTGCCAGAATGTCGGGCGGTGGTGGCCGCGAGCGTGACCCGACATGACCGCAAGACTGTCGGTCGTAGAGTGAGTTGCGGTCAACGATCGAGCGAATGAGGTGGGGCCGTCAAACAGCCTTCGACGGCCCCTGTCAGGTGGGACTTACCAGACGATCTTCGCGCCGAGCTGGATCTGGCGGGGCGTGCCCACGGTGCTGGTGATACGCCCGGCGTCGCTCCGGTAGGTGCCGTCCGTGTTGAAAAGCTGGGCCGTCGGAAACGCGAAATTCGCGCGATTAAGGATGTTGAACGCCTCAACCCGGATCTGTACTTCGCGGGTGCCCCCGAGCTCGATGCCGCGCGCCAGGATCAGATCGACGGTCGCGAACCCTGGTCCGATCACCGAGTTTCGCGGCGCGTTGCCGATGAAGCCGGCTGGTTGCAGGCAGAACGCCGTCGGGTCGAAGTACTGGGTCGCTCCGCCGAGCACGGGGTTCGGGTTTGCGCCCGGGCACAGGTCCGGATAGTCTGGCGCGTCGGGCTGGCGGCCGCGTTCCAACCCCGGCCCGTTTTGCACCGAGAACGGGGACCCGGACTTCAGGCGAATCAGTCCGCCGACGCTCCAGTCGCGGATCAGCGCGGAGACGACGCCGGGCCCGCGACCAAAAGGCACTTCCCAGTTCGCGCTCACCACGAATGAGTGACGCACGTCGAATGGCGACAAGCCCTTGTCTTCCGAGAACAGGTAGCGCGAGCCGCCGGCCTCGTTGTCGTAGTCATTGCCGCCGATCGCCGACGCACCGGTATCCTCGGACTTTCCCAGGGTGTAGGACACCTGGGTCTGCAGCGACGGGTCGCGGCGGGTGAGTCCGACGGTCAGGCCGTTGTACCAGGACTCTGCGTCGCTGACCCGCAGGCGCATGCGGCCGAAATTCGGCTGTCGCAGCGGAGTGCCTGCCGGTACGAACAGGCGCCCGTCGACTTCGATCGCCTCCCGGCCGTTGGTATAGATCTGCCGGAACAGGTTGGAGCCGCGCGTGCCGGTGTAGCCGACTTCGATCGACGTCCGCTCGAGCAGCGCCCGTTGCACGTTCAGATTCCACTTCACCATCGTCGGCTGGTCGGGTTCGTACTGGATCCCCTCAAGCTGCGCATTCCCGGCGAGACGCGCCGCCTGGGTGAAGTAGGCCTCGGGGAAATCGATCGGCGCCGACCCGGTGCTGCTGATCCGTGATCGCTGGAAGAAAGGAGTCACACGGACCGCGGTGTTCTGGACGAAGTTCGTGTTCGCCGTGAGCAGATCGTAGAAGATCCCTGTCCCACCACGCAGGGACGTCTTGCCGTTGCCGGCGACGTCCCAGGCAAAACCCGCGCGTGGCGCGAAGTTTCTGTACGAAGGGTTTTTCACCACGGCGTCGACAACAGTAGTGTCCGCTCCGCTGGCGGTCGGGCTGGCAAAGTCGATGAGCTGTGCGAGCTTGCCGTCGACTTCGGTGATGTCGCTGGTCGGCTCGTATCGCACCCCGAGGTTCAACGTGAGGTTGGAGCGGATCTGCCAGTCGTCCTGCACGAACACGCCGAAGACATATTGGCGCAGGCGCCGGCTGGTGTCAGACCCTGGCTGCACCGCGTCGAACGTCCGAGGGGTGCCAGCCAAGAGCGTGTTGATCGAGGCAAAGACGAAGGACCCCATCGTCGTGAAGTCGGACGTCAGGTCGTAGCGCTGATACTCCATGTGGCCGCCAAGGCGCAGGTTGTGCGCGCCTCGCGTCCAGGAGACGCTGTCGCTCAGCTGAATGTTGGAAAATTCGTGAAACTTTGGATTGGTCGTGCTGCCACCCCAGTCGTTGAGGCCACTGACTGCAATGGTCCCGATCCCACGATCGACGTCGGTGAAAGTGGTTCGCGGAAACGTGATGCCGTCGAGCACATAGTCGAAGCCGTCGAGGCGGCTGGAAGTGTAGCCAAACTGCAGCCTGTTCACGAGCCCCGCCCCGCGGACGGCCTGATGTTCGACGGTCATGAACTGCAACCGGGTCTTGGTGATTGCGCCGGTGTTGACCCGTTCCGGGTCAGTCACCTCTCCGTCGTTGAAGGTGTAGCGCCCGAACATGCTTTGATTGGTCGAGAAACGATGATCGAGTCGGGTCACGAAATAGTGTTCGGCGGTGTCGCGCTGGTCCTGCCGGATGTACTGCCCCCGCTGGGCGTCCAGGACAACGCTATTCGGTTCCGGATACGCGTTCAGAAACGGCCGCACCAGCGGTCCGGCAGACGCCCGGACGGCCAGGCTGGGAACGTTGAACGTCCTGGTGACACCCAGCGTCTCTCGCAACCCTTCGTAGTTCGTGAAAAAGAATGTCCGTTCCCTCATGATGGGACCGCCAAGGGAGAAACCGAACTGATTCCGCTGGAAGTCCGGCTTGGCCAGATTGTTGTTCTCGGCTTCCCACCGGTTGGCATCGAGGGCCTCGTTCCGGTGGAACTCGAAGAGAGATCCGCGGAAGCTGTTGGTGCCGGTCTTGGTGGCGGCATTCACAACCGCCCCGGTGTGCCGGCCGTACTCCGCGCTGAAGGAGTTGGTGAGCACCTGGAACTCGCGGATCGCCTCGACCCCCAGCATGTTGCCGGTCGCGCTGCCCGCCTGGTTGAACTGGTCGTTCATCATCGTGCCGTCCAGTGTGAACAGATTCTGGGTGTAACGGGCACCGTTCACACTGATCTTCTGACCGAATCCGGCGCTGGTATTTCGGCCGCCGCCAGACGTGAGCTGGACGCCTGGGGTGAGGGTCGCGAGCTCGATGAAGCTGCGGCCGTTAAGCGGCAGGTTTTTGATCTGCTCCTCCGAGATCAGTGCTCCGGTCGAGGACGTCCGGGTGTCGATGGTCGAGGCCTCCCCGACCACGTTCACCACGTCGGCAATCTGACCGACCTTCAGCGAGAAGTCGACCACTGCTTCGCGGCCAATCGTCAATCGGATGCCGCTGCGGGCGATGGTGGCGAAACCCTGAAGCGTGGCGGTGACCGAATAGGGTCCCGGCAAGAGATCAGGCGCCCGAAATCGTCCGTCCGCGTCGGTCGCCAGGTCGCGGGCGGCGGCCGTATCGTCGTTCCGGATCGTGACGCTGGCCCCCGGCAGAACCGCGCCAGTCTCGTCGGTCACGGTGCCGGTGATGATGCCGGTAGCGCCCTGCGCCAGCATGCCCGACGTGAACAGGATGAGGACGGCGGTCGCACCGGCGAAACGCTGGACGAAGGAGCGGACGTTCATCATCAGATCTGGCCTCCACACGGAGAATGGTCATACCATGCTTGCAACGGCTAACGCAATGCAGACGGGCGGCGGGTAGTGGTCAAGTTTCGAAACTTGACCACTACCGGGCGGCGGGGGGCCTTACAGGCGGGTCAAAAAAAGGGCCGGCGCGCAGTGCACCGGCCCTTCTCAGCTCTGTGCCGTCAGCCGGTCAGCGACCGGCGCTGGTCCGTACTGATGGTTTCTCGAAGAACTGCGGCAGCAGATAGGTGAGGAACCCGTTGATCCCGCCCCCGACGCCGTAGACCTCCCCGTCCGCCGGGTTGAATGCCACGCCCCCAAACCCGGTAGACCGGGACTCGGGCCCGCGAATGATCATTCGCGGCGGCACGTCGCCGTCGTCATTGATGTCCCACACTCCAATGAAGCCGGCCTCCAGCAGGCGCGGAATCTTGACCGCTCCCGCGCGCTGGCCAACCTCGCCGCGCTGGAGGCCTTCGGCCGCCCGGAGCTTCTTCAGCGAGGCTTCGTTGGTATACAGATCGGCGGCCTTTTGTGGCGTGGGCTGCTGCGCCCTGAACGACTGCACGGCCAGGTAGATCTTGCCGCGCTCGGGGTCGACCGACAACTGGCGGAAGCGGCCGAGCACGCCCGTCATCGGCCCGCTGATGGTTCGTTTGGGTGCGACGTCTCCTTCCGCGAGACGATCGAACACGAAGATCCCGTTCGGCCCGCCCGGCGCGCGGCTGGCCACAAGGATGGCGTTGTTCGGAGTGTCGGAGGCCACACCGACGATTTCGCGGAACTGTGTCTTGGGGCCGGTGATCATGCGCCTGGGCGCAACGTCGCCATTGGCGAGCCGATCGAAGACGAGGACGGCGCGCGCGCTCGGATCGCCCACGACGATCTCGCCGCTGACCGGATCCACGTTGGCCGTGTGTGGACGTATCAGGCGGGTCTTCAGCCCTTGAATCACCCGCACCGGCGGTTCATTCCCGGTTGCGCCCCCGCGGAACACGAGGACGGCGCCGGACAGCGCCACCGGCACGATGATCTCGTCATGAGCTGTGTCGTACGCCAGCCCGTGCATGGTACGGCTCAAATTGGTGTCCTGTCCTTCGATCACCCGGTCGGGAGTGACGTTTCCGTTTGCCAGCCTGGCAAATGCCGAGATTCTCGGCACGCTCACTCAATTGGGGACCAGGACTTCCCGTCGTTTGGAGTCGTAGGCGGCCGCCGAGGCGTTGGTGAAGCCGGTGGTCGGCGTGCCCGCCGGCGCGTTCCGGATGACTCGTTTCGGCGCCACGTTGCCCGCAGCGTCGGCATCGAATACCACCGCCGTGTGATCCCCGTAGTTGGCGACCCAGAGCTCGTTGTTCTTCCGGTCGAAGCTGACCGCCACGGGTCCGACGATGAGGGTCCGGTCGCCGCCGAGGATACGAACGGGCGCGACATCTCCCGTGGCCGTTCTCGAGAAGATCAGGATCGAGCCGGTGCCGTAGTTGGCGACCGCCAATTCGTTACGTTCGCGACTGACGTCGATCCCCATCGGCCACGCGAGCTGCGTGTGCGTGCCCTGGATCGTTCGGAGGGGAGCGACATTGCCGTTGGCCTGGCTGCCGTACACGCGGACGGACGGACGCTCGAAACGCCCCGGCTTGTACTCTCCCGGCAGCAATTGCGCGTCGTCCGCATACGATCGCATCTCGGTCCAGTTGCCGTGGTTTGCCGCGAACACTTCGTTGTTCACGCCATCCAGGTACACGCCGTGGGGATCGGCCAGCTGGGTGCCTTCCCCTCGGATGGTGCGCAGCGGGCGGGCGGCGCCAGTTGCCGTGCGGGCGTAGATGGAAATGCCTTGATACTGCTGGCTGGTGACCGCCAGCTCGTCTCGTGTCGGGTCGAGCGACAATCCCCAGGACTGGTGCGGGACATCGAGATCCCGGAGCGGTTTCACATCGCCGTGGTGATCGTAGGAGAACACGCTGACCCCGCCGCCATCGTTGTTCACCACCCACGCCTCACGGCGCTTCGGATCGAGGGTGACCCCGGCGATGTAGCCGAGGCCGGTACGGCCGCCGATGACGTGCCGCTTCGGTTCGGTGATGGCGCGCGACTGGCTGCCGCCACGCCGGTCATAGGTCAGCAGGCCGCTGCGGTTCTCGTCGCTCAATACGACGATCTCGTTCTCGGGGTCGACCGCCATTCCGTCGAATGTCGGCCACGGATCCGTAACGACCCGCAGCGGCGGGACGTCGCCGCCGATGACATCCTTGCCCGGCCAATCCGCCGGGACCGCGAGGGCGCCGGGCTTGTCGTTCGCTGCCTGCGCCTGGCTCGCGCTGTAGTCGACGTCCGGGCGGATGCAGATATCCGCCGGCTCCATCGCCTTGAACATCGGCAACGCTGTCTCCGCCGAAATCGGGCCGGACGAGCGCTTGTCCGCAAAAATGAGCACGCCGACCGCCACCGCTACTACCGCCCAGCGACGTAACATCTCGCCTCCTTGGTCCGACCATTAGACGACCATCTGAGGACCGGTCAGTATGGTAACGCAGAATGCCCGATCCGAACTCGATCAGAAATCGAGCGAATAGGTCATCTTCAGCATCAACGACCGGTCCGGCTTGCCCCGCAGGCCCGGCACTCGCTCGCGGCTCTGGTTGAAGACGATGAAAATGTCGTCGCCGGGCCGGTAGATGTAGTTCAGCCGGGCGTAGTACTGGCTGCGACGGGCGGTGTTGTCGTACTGGACCAGGGTGGTCGTCAGCCAGCGGTTGCTCAAGTTGAGGTTCATCCGCGCGTTCACCACGTGGCTGCGGAACGAACCCTGGGGCAGCTCGACGTCGTTGATTTCGTACGCCGGCTCGAACGACAGCATCCGGGACGGGCGCCACGCTGGTGTGAACCGGACGTAGCGACGCTGCCCGCCATAGAAGCCGCCGCCGCCGACCCGCACCTTGCCGAGCAGCGGACGCTTGCCGCCCCCTTCCCCCTCCACCCACGTGTCGACGAAGTGATAATCGGCGGCGGGAACGATGATCCCGGGTGCAATTTCGAAAGGCGCCTCGACCCGGTCGAACGTATTGGTGACCGAACTCCGGACGACGTCGTCGTTCTGAAACCGTGTGGTCGTGGCGAAGATCTGCTCGCGAGTGAGAAGCGACTGTTTGGTGTCGGTCAGATAGACCAGTTGCCCACGGAACACGAAATTCCGGATGTTGAACCGTCCAGGCCGCGGCTCCCACACGCCGGTCATGTCGGTGCGCTCGATGTTGTTCCGGCGGACGAACCCGACGTCATGCTGAAACTCGGGACCAATGTAGAGGTGCTCCACGAACACCTCATACAGATCGGTCAGCCAGTTGTACTTCACGCGGCCGACCAGGTCGTTTCCGTCGCGGCCTGGCGTCATCGACCGTCCGATGAAGCCCTGGATGTCGGTGTTCCGGAACACCGTGAAGTTCGCATCGGCGCCGACCACGCGGTTGTAATCGCCATTCGACGACTGGCGGTTCGACAGAAACATGCCGACGTTCGAACGCGCCAGCACATTGCGCTTTCCCCGGAAGACGGTGTAGTTGCTGCCGGGGACCTCGTTCGCGTCCGTGCTCCCGGGCGCCAGGTAGCTGTCGGTCTGGACGTTGAGAACGCCGACGTCGAAGCCGCCCGTCCGGCCGGTGACTTTCGCGCCGCCGAGGATCGGCACCGGCCGGCGATCAGGCGTCAGCCCGATTCGTCGCGAGAAGAACATCTGAAGGTTGCGCTCGGTGTCGCCACCGCGGCGGCCGCCCAGCCCGAATTCGAAGATGCCCGCCCGCTCGAGAAAAAACTCGCGCTTCTCCGGAAAGAACAGCGGGAACCGGGAGAGGTTGACGACCGCATCGTCCACTTCGGCTTGCGCGAAGTCCGTGTTCACCGTGAGTTCGGCGGTGAGCCCGGGAGTCAGGCTGACTTTCAGCGTCTCGATGCCGACGTCCCGCAGCGCACGATAGGTCGGGGATCCTCCCGGCGTCGGGTCGGTGAACCCGCCGAGCACGTACGGCTTGACGCGCAGCTTCAGCCCGGTCCGCGCCTGCTCCATCCCCGACAGTTGCCCCGCCTGCGAGACCTGCAGGAAATTGAAGTCCCGGTTCCACCCGCTCCAGAACGCGGTCTCGTTCTTCCGCCGGATGAATCGTCTAAAATTGATCCCGAAGGTGTTCGTCCCGGCGCGTGACCGCAGCGCTCGCAGCGGGATTCTGATCTCGGCCCGCCAGCCGTCTTCAGCCCTTGTCGTCTCGGCCCACCAGCGTTCGTCCCACTCCACGTTCACGTCCTGGCCTTCGTCGGTCACCACCGCGTCGTACTGGGTGCCGAGGGGATTGATGCCGAAGTGGTAGGCGTTGCGGTGATCGTGGAAGGTGTCGAGGATGATGTCGAACTGATCTTCGGGTGCAGTGTTACGGGTCTGATCGCGTCGAAACTCGCGGGCGATGATCCGGGAAGGGTCGCTGTCGTAGCACCAGATGCCGAAGTAGATCGACTCGGCATCGAGCAGCACCCGAACTTCGGTCCGTTCGGTGATCTTCTCCCCGACCCGCGGTTCCTGCTGGACGAAGTCGCTGATCACCTCGGCGCGCAGCCAGTCCGGCTCGTCGAGTCGGCCGTCGACCCGGATCGGCGCGCTGGTGGTGAGCGCACGCAGCGTCTTCTCCTCGCGGGTCGAGGTCTGCGCATCGACCCGGCCCCCGCCGGCCACCGCGAGTGCGGTGATCAGCAGGACGCGGACGGAACGTTCGACCTTCGCGGAATGTCGGTGAACCATGGGGGTACGCCGGCTAGATGCCGATGAGCGGCCAGTAGAGCGGCACCAGCAGCATCAGGATCAGCCACTCCACGACCGTCAACGCGGCCCCCACTTTGAAGAGATCGCGCAGCGTGAAGTAGCCGTACGAATAGCCGACGACGAGCACGGCGGACTGATACAGAAAGATCTTGCCGCCTGCAGAGAATGTCCAGACCATGCCGAGCGCGAGCGGGTCGAGGCCCGCAGTCTTGGCGTAATTCATCAGCATCGGCAGCGACGTCGCCAGCATCGAGATCTCGTCGCCGATGATGATGTGATAGACGAACGCCGACCAGTACAGGATGCCGGTCGACGTCCAGACATTGCCCATGAACGGCTGCGTCCAGGCGAACAGCACGTCGGTCAGGATCCCCAGCGCCTTGGTGGTCTCGAGCACGTGCGCCATGCTGATCGCCGAGGCGACGAAGAACACCGGCAGCAGGTTCAGCTTCTTCACGTCCTCGACATCCAGCACGCCGATCCGCGGCAGCACCGCCGCGAGCCCGATTCCGAGCCCGATCATCGGCGAAGGGATGTGGTGGATGAAGTCGGTCATCCACAGGCCGAGGCCGATCCCGAACAATGCCATCGCGCGCCACTCGAGCGCGTTCAGCGGTCCCATCTTCCGCACTTCTTCCTGCAGGAAGGCCGCCCCGCCCGGCAGGCTGTCCCGCTCGGGCGGATACATCCACAGGATCAAGCGCCAGGCGATGAAGATCGTGAGGATGTCGCAGGGCAGATAGGCGAGGAACCACTGGCTCCAGAGGACCTGCACCCCGCCGACGCGTTCGATCAGCCCGCGGGCGGTGATCGACGCCGCACCCGCGATGATCATCTTGTCGAAGATCGTCGCGGTGTAGACGAGCAGGATGAACATGCCTTTGCCGATCCGACTGCCGCGTCCGTAACCGAAGGCGTCGACCAGCCCGGCGGCGACCGCCGACATGATGACGACGCGGGCGATCCCGGACGGCACGATGAACGTGAGCAGGAAGTCGGCGACCACGATCCCGAGCAGCAGCCGCGGGTAGGTGTGGCCGATGCCGCGCATGACCACGAATGCGAGGCGCCGGGCCAGGCCCGACTTCGTCGCGGTGAGCCCGAACAGGATGGCGCCGAACAGGAACCACGGGGTGGTGGTGGCGAACCCATGGAACGCGTCCGCGAACGGGACAATCCCGCTGATCCAGAAGAAGTAGAGGCCCATCAGGCCGCTGATCGCGACGTCCTGGGCGTGGGTCATCCAGGAGCCGATCATGAACGCCGCGATCGCCAGCGCTTTCTGCATCCTCGGGTCGATCCCGAGCGGGGCAAACCAGATCGCCAGGGGCACGACGATTGTCAGCGTCCACAGGAGTACCTGCCCAAGCGGCCCGCGTGTCTCTGCCTCGGGTCCCGAGCCCTGTGATCCAGGGGGGAGGGCGCCCGGCAATCCCGGGGCAGTCGTCTGCAGTGTGGTCACGTCGAGATCTCCGCCCTCCGAGACCGAGGGCCAGACAGAGTGTTGGCTATCGGGTGCATGGTGTCGTGTCAGTGCGGGAAACGCTTGGCCGCCCAGGAAAACAGCGCGTCGAGCATGCGCTCTTTCTGCTTGCCGTCACCGGCTTTGGGTCCGGACGGATTCCATGCGTGATCGGCGCCTTCGATCTTCACAATCGACTTGTCCGTCGCGCCTGCGCTTTCGTAGGTCTTCTCCTGCTCCCAGACGTAGGTGCCTTTGTCGGCAGTGCCGACGAGGACCAGCGTGGGCACGGTGACCTTCGCGATGTTTGCATGCAGCCGGGCCCGTGACGCGGGTCCGGACATGGTGCTCAGGTAGATATCAGGCATCACCGTACGGGTCCGGGCTTCGGGCTCCAGATTGAAGACATCCGGGCGCTCCGAGCGATTGGAGCCGTAAGCGCGGTCGGTTGGCCGGGTGATCTGGTCGGTGTAGTCCAGGTCCGCCTCACTGCGATAGAGCACCATGATCGGCAGGTGCTCGGCGCGCCGCTCGATTTCCAGCCGCTGCTCGAGCGGCAGCTTCTCGAAATCCGGCTGTTGCCGGAGGCTCCGGTAGAAGGCCCGCTCGCGGAGGTGCGCGCGCGCTTTGGCGGTCAGGCGCTCGGCCCGCGCCCACTGCGCGTCGCGGAAGCGCTTGCGGAATTCAGCGGAATAGACGCTGGACTGCGGGGGCAGGCGGAAGCCATTGGCCGGGCTGTACATGTCCAGCGCGGGATCGACCGCCAACGGATCGCTCTCGTCGATGATCGAGGGATCCAGATGATGAGTCAGGTGGAGCCCTTCCCCCTCGTTCGCGTTCAGAATGACGATGCCGTCGGCCGGGATCATCTCGTGCTTGTTGAGATCAGGCGGATCCCCAGCCGGCGTCTCCTTCAGGCGGTTGGGCGGCGCGGTCTGCGCCTGGCTCTGATAGAACGCGAACAGCGAGCCTCCCCCGCTCTGTCCGGTGAGAACGACCCGCTCGAATCCGCGTTCCTTCTTCAGGTAACGAATCGCGGCGGCGATATCGAGCAGCAGTTCTTCATGAATGCCATGCTGCCCCCACCATCGGCTCTTCATCCCGTAGCCGGCGAAGCCCCGCTCGGCTGCCGGTCGCAACATGTAATGCCGTTGCCGGTCGTCGTTGGGATGCATCGTGACCACGACCGTTTTCGGTCGGCTCGACGGGATCCAGTACAGGGTCCCCTCCGTGGTCACCCCATCGTCGGCCTTCACGAGCGTCTGCTCGATCTGGACGGCGCCGGAGGGCTGAAGGTCGGCGTCCACGGCGGCGCCGCCGCCGAGCGCTAGAAGGAGAGGAAAGGCGATCCGATAGCACGTCATGCACGCGGATTCTACGGGAGGAAGGGCCGCCGCGCCTAGCGCAATGGTAGGACCATATTCCGCTTGACTCGGGTCTCGGGTACGGGCGAAGCTCTAAATCCGGATTGTTTGCAGCTGCCCTATGACTTCTACTTCCTGCTCGGTTATTCCTCTCGTCTGCTGCGCGTTACTGTACGGCTTCGCGCCGAGCGATGCGCTCGCCCAGGGATCGACGTCCAAATCATGTGACGAGTTCCTGCTGGCTCCGCGTGACGTGCAAGGCAAGAAGGTCGGGCCCACGTCGTGTCTGCAGGTCGAGACGCCCGTCACGCTCGACGGCAAGGCGCTCACCCGCCTGGATTTCGGCCTCGATGGAACCGCCGAGGGTTACCTGACGAAAACGGGTGACTACAAGGAGTACCTGACCAACGCGCCGGACCTCGTCTTCGGGCAGACCAGCGATCCGGGGCCGCGCTTCCTCGGCTTCGCCCGATACGAACGGGCCAAAGGCGCGTCGATGACGATCATCTTGCCGCGTGATCGTGCCGCCTGGAACGGAAAGATGTGGGTGACGGTGCACGGCCGCGGCGCGTCGTTCAAGGACGGCGGGCTCAAGGTCTGGGACAAGAACCTGAACCCGGCCGATCCGATCAGCGATCTGAACAAATACGACAAATTGATGCTCGCGAAAGGCTACGCGCTGGTGAAGACCCGCCGCACCTCGGCCGAAGGGCTCGGCGAGATCATCACGACTCTCGAAGACGGCACAACGGTCGATTACGCGGCCTTCAACGACACCGCTTCCTATATCAAGGATTTCGCCGAGGTCGCCGAGAACGTCGTCCAGCGGCGGCTGGGCCAGGCGCCCGCTCGCACCTACTTCTATGGCCACTCCGCGGGTGCGCGAATCGGCCGGGGTATCAATTACACGGCGGAGGTGAATACCGGCCGCGACGGGAAACCATTCTTCGACGGCATCCTGGCCGACGATGGTGCGGCTGGCGGATGGCTGCCGATCGTGATGAAGGACGGCAAGGATGTGCTCTTCACGACCGACGCCGAGAAGGCGCGATTCGTGCCCCAGATCGATATTTCGCACCAGAACTACAACAACATCTGGCCGGCGAAGAGGCCGGAGTACATGTCCGACAGCTATCTCGCGAACAAGCGCAGCAATGCCCGCATCCTCCGCGACAAAGGGCTGACCTCGAAGCACCGGATGTACGAAGTCCGGAGCATCAGTCACTCGGGCGGCGAATCGCTGCCCGACGGCCGCCGTGGCGAGATCCAGATCCTCGACATGTCGAAGCTCATGGACAGGTTCATCGACATGCTCGATCAGTGGGTCGAGAAGGGGGTGGCTCCGCCAGCGACGCGATCGGACTGGATCGAGCTTGGAGACGTCGACCGGAATGGAGCGATCGAGCTTCCTGGTCTCGCATTTCCGGACGTGGCCTGCCCGCTGGGCGTCTACTTCCCCTACCCGAACAGCACCGCCGGTACGACGTCGTTCGCGACGTTCACCGGCGAAGGGCTCGAGCCGCTCGATGCGAACAAAGTTTTCGTCGATATGAATCGCAACGGCGTGTGGGACTTCCGGGAAACGCCGACCCAGGCATGGCAGCGGCTGGGCCTGTTGCCTGCAGGGCAGTCGCTGACCCGCGAAAAGTACGCCGCCTGCGTCCAGGGTGCAGCGGAACACTTGCGGAAGGACGGCTTCTTCTCGGACCAGACGGTTGCGTGGTACGTCGAGCAGGCGAAGCAGGGCGACCTGCAGCCGAAAAGGACCAGCGCGCTGACCAAGGGGTCAAGCGTCCTGCGTCGGAGGTGACATGCGCGGATACCTGATGTTGTCGGTTGCGGTGCTGCTCGCGCTCACAGGAGCGGCGCGTGATCCCCTGTCCGCCGCGGATCCACGGTCCCTCGAGATCGGCCGGCTCGCGGGCCTGGAGGCGATCCAACCCTGCGAGATGCCGGCTGCGGCCCAGCGCCGCATGCGGACGGGCCGTTCGACCCAGTCAGCCGCCGGGTCCGGCGGTCTCGCCAAACCGGTCCGGCACATCCGGGACGCCTATCCATCGTACGCGTCGGTCGCCGTCGACATGGTGCGCAACGAGGTCGTCATGACCGATGAGAACCTGTTCCAGGTCCTCGTCTACGACCGTACCGAAAATACCCCGGCGGAGGCCGAGGCCAGCAAGCCGAAGCGGGTGATCGTCGGCGACAACACCAATATCGAATTTCAATCCGGCGTATACGTGGATCAGAAGACCGGTGACATCTACGCTGCGAACAACGACACGCGCGATACCCTCGTCGTCTTTTCGCATGGCTCGCAGGGGGACGTCAAACCGGTTCGCCAGATGGAGACGCCTCACGGCACCTTCGGCGTCGTCATCGCCGAAGCGCACGACGAGCTGTTCATGACCGAGCAGCACGACAGCGCCATGGTGGTATATCGCAAGGGGGCGACTCAGGATGAATCCCCGATCCGCTATCTGCAAGGCGCCAAGACCGGCCTGCAGGATCCGCACGGTATCGCCTTCGATGCCAAAGACGACGTGCTCTTCGTCGCCAACTACGGGTACACGCACGACGTCGCCTTCACCGACAAGCCCAAGACCGGCGTGAATCAGGCCGACAACCGCGAAGGCAAGAAGAACTGGCCCCTCGGCCGCGAGTTCGCGGTGCCGGGTTCGGGCACCATCAACCCCCCCTCCATCACCGTCCACGCGCGGACGGCGAAGGGTGACGCGGCGCCGCTGCGGAAGATCCAGGGGCCGGCGACCGGGCTGAACTGGCCGACCGGGCTGGCCTTCGACGATCAGGCACGCGAGTTGTTCGTGGCCAACGACGCGTCGCACGAGATCCTGGTCTTCGATGCGGCAGCGAAGGGCAACGCACGGCCCAAGCGAGTGTTGAAGGGAGCGAAGACGAAGCTGGCCAATCCCACCAGCGTGTTCGCCGACACCAGGAACCGGGAGCTGTGGGTGGCGAATTTCGGCGGCCACTCGGCGACGGTGTATGACCTGTCGGCGACCGGGGACGTCACTCCCAAGCGGATCATCCGCAACGCGCCCGACGGGACGCCGTCGCTCATGATCGGCAATCCGGGCGCGGTCGGCTACGATCCGAAACGCGAGGAGATCCTGGTCCCGAATTGAGTGGCCCACCCGCAGATTGCGGTGTTCGCCCGTGAGGCGAACGGACAAGCGGAGCGGCTGAGAGCGATCGAAGGACAGAAGACATTACTCGGTCGGACAATGCACGCGATCGCCTACGACGAGCTGCACGACGAGATCTACGTGACCCAGCAATTCGGCCAGGGCATCCTGGTCTTCCGCGGTGAGGCCACCGGCGAAGAGCCGCCGCTCCGCGTGATCAACGGCTCCAAGACGCAGCTGATCGCGCCCGACCGCCTGGCGGTGGATCCGGTGCACGACGAGATCTACGTGCCCGAAGGGGTGAAACTCCTCGTGTATCCTCGAACCGCAAACGGAGATGTGGCGCCGATCCGGGTCATCACCGGGCCCGACACCGGCATCGGCGCGACTCGTGCGGTGACGGTAGATCCAGTCCGCAACCTGATCATCGCCGCCTCGCAGGAATGGGGTAGCGACGACGAGAACCGCGCGCGCGGCTCCGAGCTGCGCATCTTCCCCCGTCTGGCGAACGGCAATGTCAAGCCGCTGCGCGTCATATCCGGACTCCGGGGGATGGGCAATCTCGCCATGCACTCCCCTTCCGGGCTGATCTTCAGCATGCAGACAAAGTATGTCGGCGTGTGGCACATCGATGACAACGGACGGGTGCCCCCGCGCTTCACGATCGGCGGGCCCGACGGGATTTTCCGGCAGGGGCGCGGCCTCGCCCTCGACCCCAAGAACCAGTCTGTAATCGCCTCCGACAAGGAGCTCAATGCCGTGCTGACTTTCCGAGTTCCCGAGATCTTCGCCCCCGGCACGATCGCCGAGCGCCGTTGACGCGGAGGAGCGACAACCCGCGATGCACAAACACCCTTTGGTCAAACATCTGATCGCCCTCCCGGTCGCCCTGGTCGTCGTGCTGCTTCCAGGCGTCCGGGAGTCGCCGATCGCCGCCGAAGTGGCGCGGCCGATGCTCAAAACAATGGAGCCCGCAGACTTCTGTCTGATGCCGCCGCGAGAGGTCGGCTACCAGGCTGGTACCGCGAACCGGCGACCCGGTCAGGCAGCCCCGCAGGGCGGCGGTCCGCCTCCCGGCTGGCCCGGCAAGGACGCGCTCGGCGGCAACGTACCGGCTGTCCGTGTTGTCGCCGACCCGCATCCGACGTTCAACGGGATGGCGGTCGATCCACAGAACAACATGGTGATCTTCAGTGATGAGAACCGCGGGAGCCTCTTGTCCTACCCATTGACCGCAGGCGGCGCGTCGACGGATACGACCGAGCCGCACCGGCACATCACCGGTTCGAAGGTCAACCTGGGCTTCATCGCGGGGGTGACGATCGATCCCACCCGGCGGGAGATCTACACCGTCAACAACGATGGCGGCGGGCTGGTGGTGCACTCCTACGACGGTCACGGTAACGTCGCGCCCGTGCGTGGCCTGACGGTTCCGCATCAGTCGTGGGGTCTGTCGCTCGATATGAAGAACGACGAGCTGGCCGTGACCAGCCAGCAGTACCAGGGCATCAGCATTTATGCGCGCAGCGCCACGAAAACAGACCGTCCGCTGAGATCGATCCGCGGCGACAAGACGCTGCTCGCGGATCCCCATGGCGTGTTCCTCGATCCGGACGCCCGCGAGGTGTATGCCGCCAATCACGGGAACTGGACCGAGATGCGGACCTACTCCGCCGATGGTCCGCCGCTGCTCGTCGGCGAGTACGTCCCGGGCCGCTTCGAGAAGCCCTCCGTCCGGGTCTACGACGCGGCGGCCGACGGCAATGTTGCGCCGGTGCGGACGATCCAGGGCCCGAAGACCCGCCTCGCCTGGCCGATGGGATTGACGGTCGACAGTGCCGCGGGCGAGCTGGCGGTGGCGAACTACGGCACCAATGAGATCCTCATTTACGCCAAGAGTGCGACTGGGGACGTGGCGCCGGTCCGGATCCTCGGCGGAGATCGCACCGGGATCGTCGGGCCGATCGCCGTCCAGATCGATCGTAAGAACAACGAGATCTGGGTGGCCAATTACGGCGATCACACCGCTGTGGTGTTCGATCGGTCCGCCACCGGGAACGCGGCCCCGAAGCGCATCATCCGCAACGCCCCCGCCGGCACGCCGACGACGGGGTTCACCAACGCGTCGGCCGCCGCCTACGACAGCAAGCGCGATCAACTGCTCGTCCCGAATTGAGTGAGCGTCCCGAGGATCTCGGGATTTGCCAGGCTGGCAAACGGAAACGTCACACCCAATCGGATCATCGAAGGACAGAACACGAGCCTGAGCCGGACGATGCACGGCCTTGCCTATGACGATCTGCACGACGAGATCATCGTGCCGGTGGCCCTGTCGGGCGCCGTCCTGGTGTTCAGGGGGGGCGCGACGGGCGACGAGCCGCCGGTGCGCGTGATCCAGGGCTCGAAGACCGGCATGATCAGGCCGCAGACCGTGGAAGTAGACCCCGTGAATAACGAGATCGTCGCGGCCGATTCCAGCTCGCGCGCCATCCTCATTTACGACCGGATGGCGAATGGAGACGTCGAGCCGAAACGCAGGATCGGCGGGGACAAGACGCTCTTCCGCGACATCATCGGCATCGCGGTCGACGCGAAGAGCAACCTGATCCTCGCGTCGACGCGCTCCACCGACGGCTTCTCCGGAATTCTCATGTTCGACCGGCTGGCCAACGGGAACGTGGCGCCGGTGCGAAAGATCGGCGGCCCGATGACGGGCGCACTGGGGGCGTTCCGTCAGCTGAAAGTGGATGCCGAACGCGGGATGGTGTACCTGGCGGTGCAGAGTTATCGGCGCGCGTCAGCCACCCCGCAGAAGGCTGCCGATCTCTACACGAACGAAGCGTCGCTCAAGCGACTGCGCGCCTTCGAAGATGGACGGGATGAGCGCCCGGCCCGTGACCCGTTCACCTCCGCCGGCTTCATCGGTGCCTGGCGCCTCACCGACAATGGTGACGTGGCACCGCGGATGATCATCCGCGGCCCCGCCGTCGGCGCAGACGGGTTCGCCGGTGTTGCCTTCAGTCCAAAGCACGGCGAGCTCTATGGCGTATCAGGGGGCTTGAACGGCTACGCGGCCTGGCTCGTTCCAGATTTCTTCCGCAAACCAGGCGAGAGCACCCTCAACCGCCCGCAATAGCAACAGCAACTCCCGTCGAACTAGAGTGAGGAACAGTGAATAGAGCAACATCAACGATAGTGAAGAGCATCTCTCGAGCCTGTCTGTTTGGCCTGGCCCTGCTGGTGAGTCCGGCTCTCCTGCACGCGCAGGCGACGACCGGCAGCATTTCCGGCACGGTGACCGACGAATCGAGCGCCGTAGTCCCGGGTGTCACGATCACTGTACAGAATCCGGAAACGGGTCTCGAACGTACGCAGGTGACGGACGCGGACGGCCGCTATCGCGTGCTGAATCTGGCGCCGGGCACTTATACCTTGACCGCCGCACTGCAGGGATTTGCCCCGGTGGTGCGGCAGAACCTGACCGTGGCGATCAGTAAGGACGTCCTCGCCGACGTCCAAATGAAGGTGGGCGGCCTCACCGAACAGGTGACCGTATCGGGCGAGACGAGCGGCGTCTCACTCGGCACCACCACGGTCGGAGGGGTCGTCACCACCCAGCAGATCGCCGAGCTGCCGCTCAACGGCCGCAGCTTCACCCAGCTCGCCACCCTGCAGCCCGGGGTGATCGTGAGCCGGGCGACGTCCCGCGACTTCACCGGCGGGTTCGGGAGCACGCAGCTCGCCATTGGCGGTGCGCGACCGGAGCAGACCGGCTATCTGATGGACGGGACGAACATTGCCGACATTTCCGACAAGGCGCCCTCGAGCCTGTCGGGTGTGCTGCTCGGCGTCGACACCGTCCAGGAATTCAGCGTGCAGACCCATGGCTACAGCGCCGAGTTCGGCCGCGCGGCGGGCGGCATCATGAGTGCCGTCACCAAGTCGGGCACCAATCGCA
>JACDBQ010000899.1 GCA_013694845.1 Acidobacteriota bacterium | reverse complement strand
GTGTAGAGCATCGCCGTGCCGTTCGCGACGCACTCGGACGTGATCCCGTAGCCGGGCTTGGTAACGACGACGTCGACGGCCGCCACCAGGTCTTCGTAGCGAAGGCCCCGGTTGTACAGCCATCCTTCATCCACGAACGCAACGCCGGGGATCGCGACGGCGGGCGGTGTTCGACCGGTCATGACGACCGTCCATTCATCGCGGCAATCTATGGCGGCGGGATCGAACCCGCTGAGGCCGAAGCCGCCGAACGAGGTCAGCGCCAGCGGACGATCGGCCGGAAGCTGCAGCGTGTCGCGGACGCGGTCGCGTGAGCGGGTGGCGTGCCGGGCGACAAAAGGCAGATCCGTGACCGAGGCGATTGTCGCAAAACCACCGTGCATCGGCAGCCGCCAGCCGGCGCTCGCGCGGGCGTAGGCCTCGCGGATTCGTGGCAGAACCGTCGGCGCTCCGGCGCAGAACTGCGCCTCGTAGGCCTCGTAAATCCAGTCCCAGGTGAAGTTGCTGATCACAATCGAGGGAATGCCCGCGAGTCCCGCGGCCGCACACGCGAGCGGCGGCGCGTCAGCGATGACCAGCCTGGCATCGTAGTCCTTGAGCAGCGCCGCTTCGGTTGCGGCACGTGCCTCGAAGGTCTGATAGAAGGCCTCGGCCGCCTGTGTGGTCGCGTCTGCATCAGGCCTTAGGCTGTCGATCTGTGCGAGGCCCGTATCGCACTCCCCGGGCAGCAGCGTCACGCGGGCTCTCAGTGTCTGATCGAACAGCCAGCGAGCGGACGCGGTGCGCACGACGATGCGTAGACCGGGAGGGAGCTGACGGCCCAGCGCGTTGATGATCTCGATCTGCCGGGACGCGTGCCCGAAGCCGTGGCCCGAAATGTAGAACGCGACGGCGGCCACTAATCGTGTGCCGGACGCGCAGCAGAGGCGGTGGTGCCGCCGACACCGCGATCGGCCAGCGGCGCGTCCGGCACGACGGTGCCCGGCAGCGCGACGGCGAGCGCTTCCTCGAGTGTCCGGACCGGCACGAACCTCATGTCGCGGCGGACATCTTCGGGCAGCTCCGCAAGATCCGGCTCGTTCAGCTGCGGCAGCACCATCGTTTTCACGCCATAGCGGCGGGCGGCGAGCGCCTTTTCGCGGATGCCGCCTACCGGCAGCACCAGCCCTGACAGCGTGATCTCGCCGGTCATCGCGACCTCCGAGCTCACCGGGACGCCGCGCGCAGCCGACACGATCGCGGTGGCCATGGTGACGCCGGCCGACGGGCCGTCTTTCGGGATGGCGCCGGCCGGCACGTGGACGTGGAGGTCCTGTTTGCTCAGAAAATCCGGCGAGAGGTGCAGCGCATGCGCCTGCTGGCGCACGTGGCTGAGCGCCGCCCGTGCCGACTCCTGCATCACGCTGCCGAGCTGCCCGGTGAGCGTCAGCTGGCCGCCGCCGCCCGGCATGAGCACCGCTTCGATGAACAGGACGTCGCCCCCGGCCTCTGTCCAGGCGAGGCCCGTCGCCACGCCGGCGCGCGAGGTGCGGAAGGCCGTTTCGCCACGGAACCGCACAGGCCCGAGGTAGGTCGGCACATCCGCCGCATCGACCCGGGCCGCGTGCGTGCCGTCGGCCGCCACCTTCGCGGCCACCTTCCTGGCAATCGCGCCGATCTGCCGTTCGAGCGAGCGGACCCCGGCCTCGCGCGTGTACTCGGTAATCACTCGCCGGAGCGCGTCGTCGGTGATCACGATATGTTCGAGCTGGAGCCCGTGCTCCTCGCGCTGGCGCGGCACCAGGTACATCTTCGCGATGTGCAGCTTGTCGTCTTCGGTGTAGCCGGAGAGCGAGATCATCTCCATCCGGTCGAGCAGGGCCGGGTGGATGGTCCCGAGCTGATTGGCGGTCGCGATGAACAGGACCTTCGAGAGATCGATCGGGATCTCGAGGTAGTGGTCCCGGAACGTGTGGTTCTGCGCGGGATCGAGCACCTCCAGCATCGCGGCTGCCGGATCCCCCTGGATGCCGACCGACATCTTGTCGATCTCGTCGAGCATGAACACCGGATTGGACGCGCCGGCCGTCTTCAGCGCTTGTACGAGACGTCCGGGCATCGACCCGATATAGGTGCGCCGATGGCCACGGATCTCAGCCTCGTCACGGATGCCGCCGAGCGAGATGCGCACGAACTTGCGGTTCATCGCCCGCGCGATCGACTGTCCGAGGGATGTCTTGCCGACACCGGGAGGGCCGACGAAGCAGAGAATCGGACCCTTGAGGTCTCCCTTGAGCTTGCGGACGGCGAGGTACTCGACGATCCGCTCCTTGACCTTGTCGAGGTCGTAGTGATCCTCGTCGAGCACCTTCCGGGCTTCGATCGGGTCGAGCCGGTCGGCGGTGGGCTTGTCCCACGGCACGTCGAGGATCCAGTCCAGGTAGGTCCGGATCATCTGGTACTCGGGCGACGCCGGGGTCATGCGCTCCAGCCGGTCGATCTCCCGGTTGGCGATCGCGGAGACCGGTTCCGGCAGCCCGGCCTCGTCGATCCGCTTCCGCAATTCCTGCGACTCACCGTCCCCTTCGCCGAGCTCGGTCTGGATGGCCTTCATCTGCTGGCGCAACATGTATTGGCGTTGCGCGTCGGTCATTTCTTTCTCGGCCCGGGATTCGATCTGCCCCTTGAGCTCGAGCACTTCGATTTCGCGCGACAGTGCGCGCGAGACGGCGTCGAGCTTGATGAGAATGTTGTTCTCTTCGAGCAGCTTCTGCTTGTCCTCTGCTTTCATGTCGAGCAGGCTGGCCAGCAGGTAAACGATCCGCAACGGATCGTCCATCGTCTGCACCAGGGCCTTGACGTCGGGTGACAGGCCGGTCGCGAGTGACAGCGCGCGATCCACCAGCTCCTGAAGGTGGCGAACCCGGGCATCGATCTCGATCGAGCGTTCTGACACCTCGGGCAGCGGCTTCAGGAGCGCACGCATGAACCCCTTGTCCGACTGCAGGAACTCTGCGCGGACACGGGTGATCCCCTCAATCAGGATGCGCATGCCGTTCTGCGCCTTGGCCATCTGGCGGATGACGCCGACGGTCCCGACGCGGTGCAAGTCATCCGCGCCGGGCTCGTCGGCATCGTTCTTCTGCAGCAGCAACAGGACCATCCGGTCCCCGGCGAGCGCACGGTTGATCGCTTCCGACGACAGCGAACGGCTCACGCCGAGCGGCGCCACGGTCATCGGCAGGACAACGGATCCCCGGAGCGGGACCACTGGCAGCTCTGAGGGCAGCGGAGGGGTCTGGGGTGATTCAGCCATAGGTCGGTTTGATGATACTTGCAATGCTGAAGGCTGAATGTCAGTAGAGCCAGGGGACCATTCGCCAGCGCACCTTACCCTGGTATGACGCGTAGGCGGGGCCGAACGTCTCGATCAGGCTGCGTTCCTCGAGCGGAATCGCGAGCGCCAGGTAGACCGTACTAATCACCGCAAAAGCGAAACGTGTGCCGGTCATGTCGGGTGCGCCGAAGACCAGGAGCATCCACGCAAAATAGAGTGGATGACGCACGAAGCCGTAGAGGCCGTCGGTCTTCAATGGAGCGGTACGAGGTCCGGCGGTGAGAACCTGCCGGATCCCGGCCAGGTCGAGGATGTCCAGGGCACGGCCGCCGACGAGCGTCAATACGATCCCCGCGCCCTGCGCCGCCAGGCCCAGGATGCGCCAGGGACCCGACAGCGACCAGACAGCCCCCGGCACGGGACGCCACCACCAGCACACCAGCACGAACAGCAGGCTGGCGATCAGCGTGTAGACCGCGCGTTCGAGCGCGGGAGGGACGTACCTGCGGACCACCCCCTTCAGTCGGGTTCGGGCGAAGAGGCTGTGGTGCATCGCGAATGCGGTGAACAGCGCGAGATTGACCAGCGCTGGAGCGGTCCCGCTGGAAGGACTCGCGGGCTCGAACGGGACTGCGAAGAGAACGAAATATGCGTACAGGAAGTATCCGAGTGAAGCCGCGAATGCGGCACCGGCGAGCCAGGCAAATCCAAGGCAGAGCAAGTCGCGGCCTATTATAGGGGGATGGCACCGGTGACCCTTCCCCGCGTCGCAATCACCGGCATCGGTGTCGTCTCTCCATTCGGCGTCGGTCGCGACCATTTCTGGCAGCACGTGCGGCGCGGGTGCAGCGCGACCCGGACGATCACGGAGTTCGATCCCTCGGCGCTCGGCTGCGAAGTGGCGGCCCCGGTTCCACGGGTCACAATCGATGATGCGGTGAGGGTGGAGGGGCGCGCCGGTGATGGTGTTGGCGGACGGCCCGATCCGCGCCGCTACTCGAAAGCCTCCCTGATCGCGGTCATTGCGGCGGTCGAAGCCTGGAGCGACGCCGGCTTGAGGTTGAACGAACCGGGTGCCGGGGTGCTCGTCGGGAGCGGCGCCGGCGGTATCGATGTCGCCGAAAAGCAGTACGCGGAGTTTTTCACCGACGGGTTGAAGCGCATTACCCCGTATGCGATTCCGGTGTCGATCGTCGGGATGATCTCGAGCGAGATCTCGATCGCGCTCGAGCTTCACGGCATCAGCCATGTCATTTCGACAGGCTGCACCAGCTCCACGGATGCTATCGGCTACGCTGCCTCGCTGATCCGCAGCGGTGAAGCGGACGTGCTGTTGACGGGCGGGGCAGACGCCTGCGTCACCCCCGGGATGATCTTCGGTTTCTCGAAGATGCGGGCCGTCTCGACCCGGTTCAGCGACCGGCCGGCCGAAGCGTCGCGCCCGTTCGAGAAAGGGCGGGACGGCTTCGTTCTCGGCGAGGGAGCCTGGATGCTGGTGCTCGAACGAGAGGATCGCGCGCGTGCCCGCGGCGCGCGGCTCTACGCAACAGTCGACGGCTACGGCTCGACCTGCGATGCCTACCACCGCGTCCAGATGGATCCCGGGGGCGAGCAGATCGTTCGTGCGATGAGCCTCGCCGTCGACCGCGCCGGCCTCGCGAAAGAAGACATCGGATACGTGAACTACCACGGCACATCCACCGTCCTGAACGATGCCGTGGAAGCGCGGTGCGTGCGCCAGTTCTTCGGCCGTCATGCCGACAGGTTGCCGGGGTCGTCGACCAAGTCGATGATCGGCCACCCCCAGGGCGCGAGCGGCGCCGCCGGTGTCGTCACCACCGCACTCGCCCTGCGCGATGGGTTCCTGCCGCCGACGATCAATCACGCACACCCCGATCCCGAATGCGACGTCGACGTCATCCCCAATCGCGGGCGGGAGCTGCGCGTCGGTGCGGCCCTGTGCAACTGCCTCGGCTTCGGCTCGAAGAACAGCGCGATCGTGCTCGGCGCGGTGGCGTCATGAACCTCGTCCTGCTGGCCACCCTGGTGTTCGCCCCGATGCTGTTCGAGGCCGCGCTGTCCCGCCGCAACGAACGCCAGCTCCGTGACCTCGGGGCCGCCGAGCCGCATGACGATGTGTATTGGATCATGCAGGCGGCGTACCCCGCGGCCTTCCTGGCGATGCTGGTCGAAGGCTGGATCACCGGCCCGCGCCTCGATGTCTTCGTCGCCGCTGGGGTTGCCACCTTCGTGGGAGCCAAGCTCCTGAAGTACTGGGCGATCACGGCACTCGGCGTTCGCTGGACGTTTCGAGTGCTCGTGCCGCCCGGTTCCACCCGCACGCTGGTGGGCCCTTATCAGCTCCTGCGTCACCCGAACTACGTCGCGGTGATCGGCGAGTTGGCGGGGGCGGCGCTGGTCGCGCACGCTCCGGTGACCGGGGTGATCGCACTCCTGGGTTTTGGTGCGCTCATCCTGTTTCGTATCCGGACCGAGGAGCGAGCGCTCGCCACCGCGGAGTAGACGCTCGCGAACCTTCCGTCCATGGATCCCGGCTTCAACCCGTCTCCGGCCGACCTCCCCTCGTCGGCCTCTCCCTGGGTTCGCCTGGCGGACGCCGTTGCGCTCGTGATCGCAGGCCTGGCGTTGTGGCAGGTGCTTACCGCCGGCGCCAACGGGGGCCTGCTCGGCTACATCGTCCCCGACGTGTCCGGTCGGTCGCTGTTGTATGCGCTCGCGTCGGTTTTGGTGGTCCGCCACGTCGCAGCGCCGTCCCCCTCGGCATTCGCCCGCCTGCGGCAGCGATGGCGGCGTGCGTCCGAGTCCCCGGCGTGGGGACCCGCGCTTCGCGCGTTCGTCGGTACCCGCCTCATGGTGTTCGCCGTCGCGTTCTTCGCCGTGGCGACGGTCGGCCTGGTCGAGCGCCCCGGCTTCCAGGTGTCGAACAATGTTCTCGTCAACCTTCCGGCGCGCTTCGATGCCGGTTGGTACGGGGAGCTGGCGACCGACGGATACCAGTGGAACCGGACGTTTTCGCAGCAATCGAACGTCGCGTTCTTTCCCGCCATGCCGGTGCTGATGCGCCTGCTCGGAGCGGCCGTTGGCGCCCGCGAGATCGGGAAGCCGCGCGAGATCCGGATGGCGCGCACCCTGTGGAGCGGAGTCGCGATCTCGCTGGCCGCGTTTCTGTGCGCGCTGGTCTACCTCGCCAGGGTGGGGACACAACTTGTCGGCGAAGCGCGCGCCGAGGGTGCGGTGTTGCTTCTTGCCTGCTATCCCTTCGCGTTCGCCTTCAACGCGCCGTATACCGAGTCGCTGTTTCTGCTTGCGAGCGTCGCCGCGGTCTACCACTTCAACGAGCGCGAGTGGGCGCGCGCGGGGGCATTCGGCCTGCTGGCCGGTCTGACCCGGCCGAACGGGTTCTTCCTGGC
>JACDBQ010000889.1 GCA_013694845.1 Acidobacteriota bacterium | reverse complement strand
CTTTGAGGCCTGCATCCAGACGTAGCGCAGGCTTCGAGGACCTGCATCCGGGTGATCCAATCCCTGATGCGGCCTGAAAGGCCTGCGCTACACCAGCGTCCGGCCTACCCGGTATTCCGCATTCCAGCCGCGACTCCGTTGATCGTCACGTGCAAGGCGGCCCGCACACGATCATCCGGGCTTTCGCGGACACGGCGCAGCAGTTCCACCTGCAGCAGGTTGATCGGATCCACGTACGGATTACGCACATCGATCGACCGCCTCAGCACCGCACTCGACTCGATCAGCTCTGTGTGCCCGCTCACCGCGAGCACGGCGACGGTCGCGCGCTCGAGACGTGATCGCAACGCGGCGCCGACCACCTGCAGCTCCCCGGGGACGAGACGCCGGTCGTATTCGGCCGCGATCCGCGGGGCGGCCTTGGCCAGCACCATTTCCGTGAGATCGATCACGGAGCGGAAGTGCGGCCATTCGCGATACATCTGGCGCAGCCGTTCCCCCTCGCCGTGCGCGATAGCCGCTTCCAGGGCATCTTCTATTCCGAGCCAGGCGCCGAGCAGCAGTCGGGTCTGGGTCCACGCGAACTGCCACGGGATTGCGCGGAGGCTGGTGACACTGCGCGCTCCCTTCCGTTGGGCCGGGCGGCTGCCGATGTTCATCTCCGAGAGTTCCGCCGCGGGCGTCGCCCGGGTGAAGTACTCGAGGAAGCGGGGATCGTCGTAGACCGCGGCGCGATAACCGGCGCTCGCGACGTCGCGAAGACGTCCCTGGATAACCCGCCATTCCGGACGCGGCGGTGGCGGAGGCACCAGCCAGGCCTCGAGTGTCGCGGTGGTGTAGACGTCCATGGTTCGCGCGGCGATCTCGGGCAGCCCGAACAGGGCCTGGAGCATCTCCCCCTGTTCGGTGACCCGCAGCCTCCCGTCGATCGACCCTGGCGGCTGCGACATGATCGCGAGATGCGTCGGTCCCCCGCCGCGGCCGACGCTTCCGCCGCGGCCATGGAACAGGGTCAGCTCGATCTCGTGACGTTGTGCCGCGGCAAGCACTGCCTCCTGTGCGGTATACAGATCCCACGCCGCCGCAAAACGCCCGGCATCCTTGGCCGAATCGGAGTAGCCGATCATGACCTGCTGCCGCCTGCCGATGTGGTCGCGATACCACGAGTGGCCGAACAGCGAGTCGAGCACTGGGCCCGCGTTTTTCAGATCCTTCGACGTCTCGAACAGCGGCACGACCGGCAGTGGATCCGAGACGCCCGCGCACCGCTGGAGGAACAACACGGCGAGTACGTCCGAGGGTTCGCTCGCCATCGTGATCACGTAGGCACCGAGCGAACTACGCGGGATCGTCGCGATCATTCGGAACGTCTCGATGACGTCGCGCACTTCGGCTGACATGTCCACCGCCCGAAACGCATCCCAGCGGCCGGCGCGAAGCTCCTCCTCGAGGAACTTCGTCCGAGCCATCTCGTCCCATTCCGCGTAGTCGCCGAGACCGGCAGCCGCCACGACCGTCGCCACGGCGTCGGTATGCCGTGATGCCTCCTGCCGAATGTCCAGCCGGGCCAGGGTCATGCCGAATGTCGCCAGCCGGCGCAGGACGTCGGCCAATCGTCCGGCTGCCAGGCGCGCGTAGCCGGTGCATCCCAGCGACTCGGCGCACAGCCGCAGCGCCGCTGCGAAGTCCTCGGCGGAGAGGTAGATGTCGTCGGGGATCGGCAGATCCGCTTCGGCCGCCAGGGACGCCCTCGCCCACTCGCGTGTCCGCCGCAGCCGGTCGCGAACCCCGCGGAGGAGGTCGCGATACGGCTCCGGCGAGTCGCCGGTCACCGCCCGGAGCTCGGCGGTCGCCGCCCCCACGGAGAGCTCTTCCCGAAGCGCGTCCACTTCCCGCAAGTACAAATCAGCCCCGAGCCAGCGATGAAGAAGGCACCCGCGCCGCGTGACGTCAGGCGTGACGCTGGGGTTGCCATCACGGTCGCCGCCGATCCATGAGCCGAACCGGACCGGTGTTCCATCGAGCGGAAGCCCTCGCCCGGTTGCACCGAACAACGCGCCATCCACAGCACGCAGGTATCGCGGCACCGCCTCCCAGAGACTCTCCTCGAAGATGATCAGACCGCTCCGCACTTCGTCGAGGGGCGTCGGCTGGGTTTTGCGAACCTCGCCAGTGCCCCACGCACTCATGATCTCGCGCAGGAGCCGCGCCTCGACCTCCTCGCGCTCCGGGGTCGTGAGATCGGCACGGTCCCGCGCCGCCAGGGCCATCGCGATCCGGTTGTACTTCTGCACCAGGGTGCGGCGGGCAATTTCCGTCGGGTGCGCGGTCAGGACCAGCTCGATCTCCATCCCGCAGACCGCCTCGTGTAGACGGTCGGCCGGCACACCGGCAACGAGGAGGCTGGCAAAGGTCTCGTCGCACGAGCCCCGCTGGGGCGGCGCCGCCGGGTCGCGCAGGTGCACTCGTCGGCGGCGGATCCGATGATGCTGCTCGGCGATGTTCGCCAAATGAAGAAAATGCGAGAACGCCCGCGCCACCGGCAGCGCAGCCTCGACCGGCATCGTCGAGAGCTCGGCCGAAAGCATCTCGAAATCCCCGTCCACCCCGGCGCGGGCTCCTTTCGAGAGAGCACGCACCCGCTCGACGGTGCGGAACAGTTCGTCGCCTTCGAGCGTCCGCAGGGTCTCGCCCAGCAACTCGCCGAGAAGACGGATGTCATCCCGCAGCGGCTCGTGTGGATCATGACTCACGCGCGACGCCCGGGTTCGATTTTCGCGTCCGGACGGCGTTCCCCGATCTGCTGCCGCCACATCGCGTAGTAGAGCCCTCGATGCTCGATCAGCTCGTCGTGCCGTCCGGATTCGACGATCCGGCCTTGTTCGAGCACGAAGATCCGGTCGGCGTGCAGCACCGTGGACAGCCGGTGCGCAATCATCAACGTGATCATGTCGCGATTCGCGGCCACCGCTCGAATCGTCCCGGTGATGCCTTCCTCGGTCAGCGAGTCTAGGGACGAGGTCGCTTCGTCGAACAAGAGCAACTCCGGCTGGCGCAGCAACGCACGGGCGATCGACAAGCGCTGTTTCTCCCCGCCCGATACCTTGACGCCGCCTTCGCCGATGATCGTGTCGAGGCCCTTGTCGGCCCGGGCCAGCAGACTGTCGCAGGCGGCCTGATGGAGTACCTCCAGGCACTCGGCGTCGGATGCCCGGGGGTTCACGAACAGCAGATTCTCGCGGATCGTGCCCGAGAAGAGCTGCGGGTCCTGGGTGACGAACCCGATGCGTTCGCGCAGCTGTTCCAGGTCCACGTCGGCGCTCGAGTGTCGGTTGTACAGAATGCGTCCCGTCTGGGGCCGATACAGTCCAACCAGGAGCTTGACCAGGGTGGTCTTGCCGGCCCCGGACGGTCCGACGAACGCCACGGTCTCGCCGCGCGCGACCTGGAACGAAATGTCGCTCAGGGCGGGAGACGATGCGGTCTGATGTTGAAACCCGACCGAGTCGAACGCGAGCTCGGTGAGCGGGCCGAGCTGCACGGGCTGAAGCGGACGAGCCTCCCGGGGCAGGCTGAGAATGGCTTCGTAGTTCGCGAGTGAGGCCTCCGTCTCTCGATAGGTGTTGATGACATTCCCCAGCTCCTGCAGGGGACCGAAGATGAAGAACGAATAAATGAACAGCGAGAAGAACTGGCCGACGGTGATCTGCTGGGCGTAGATCAGATACAGCATCAGGAACAGGATGCTGGTCCTCAGGAAATTGACCGCCGTGCCCTGGATGAAGCTCAGGCCTCTGAGGTAGCGCACCTTCCGCAGCTCGAGCCCCAGAATTTTTCCGGTCGTCGCGTTCAACCGTCCGATCTCCTGCTGCGCGAGACCGAGACTCTTCACCAGCTCGATATTGCGCAACGATTCCGTCGTCGCGCCCGCCAGCGCAGTGGTCTCAGCGACGATGACTTTCTGAATGACTTTGATCTTGCGGCTCAGGACCGAGCTGAGGATGCCGAGCAGCGGAACGGTCAGGAAATAGACCGGTGCGATGAGCCAGTGCACGCTCCACGCGTAGACCATGACGAAGACGATCCCGACCAGAGACGTGAAGAGAACGTTGATCGAGACTGCGATCAGTTTTTCGACGTCGGTCCTCACCTTTTGGAGCTTGCCGAGCGTCTCGCCGCTGCGCTGGTCCTCGAAGGTCGAGTACGGCAGGTCGAGGGAATGGCGGATGCCGTCCGCGTACAGCTGGGCGCCCAGGCGCTGGGTGATCACGCTGATCACGTAGTCCTGGAAGTTTTTCGCGACCCGCGACACGAACGCCACGCCGACCGCCGCCCCGAGGAGCAGGCTGACGCCGCGAAAAAATTCACCCGTCGTGTATTCCTTGAAGCGGGTCGCGTACTCGTCGATCACATAGCGGAAGATCAGCGGATCGAGCAGCGAAAACACCTGGTTGATCGTCGCAAGGGCGAGCGCGATCGCCACCAGGGCCTTGTACTGACGGAGGTACGCAAACAGGAGTTTCATCGAGTCAACCGCATGAGAACGAGGGACCAGCCGAGACCGCGCCGCGGGACGATGGAACGACAGACTCCCGGCCGTGGCCGGAGACAGCGCGATCGCTCCCGTCTGGTGCCGCTCTACTCGCGGCCACCCTTCGCGCCAAGCGCTCGAGCGGCCGGGGCCGTGCCCTGCTTCGATTGAGGAAAGTAATGCTCGTACGTTCCCTTCCCCGCCTTGTCGATGACCTTGAGCGCATAGTCACCGGGTTTCGCGGCGTAGTCTTTCAGGTAGTCGCCGGGCGCGTTTATCCCCGGGACCTCCGGCACCCAGTCTTCCGCGAGCAGGTAATCCGGGTCCCCATAGCGGGACGCCAGCGCCCTCACTTCCGGATCGTCGAGACTGGTCATGCGCCCCTTGTCGAGCAGCGTCACCCACTTGTTCGCGTTTCGCAGCCGGAGCTTGTAGGTCGTGAAATACGTGTGGGTATGCCACCCATGATCGAACGGCACGTTGTGTTTCTTGGTGAAGTCGGCCCAGACCTTGGACTCGGTGGGGGCGTCGGGATCGTGCCACAACCGGATGCCGAGCCCCCAATGCACGACACCGCTGCGCGCGCGCTCGGGCAGCGTGTCCCCGGATTCCATGATCGGCTGCGGAGCGCGAAAAGCCTTCGGGTGCGTGCCGATGGCGATCTCGTAGAGGTACCAGAAGCCGGGCGTCGTGTGATACGGGTAGACCCGGTCCAGGCCGGGATACTTCAGGAATTCCTTCAGCGCAGCGCCCTGCGCGCCGCCACCCGTGACGTCGGCGATGAAACCATCCTTGAAAGTGACCTCCCACCGCGGATAGAAGCCACCGTGACCCTGCGTGCCCGCAATGACCCCGTTCACGAGCGCGATCGGTTCGCGCGGCAACCACTTCTGCTGGAAGCCCGGATAGTTGACGAACGAGTAGCCGAACCGACCGGTCGCCTGATTCGGGAACATATACAGGTGGCCCCGCTGATAGGCCCCTTGCGACCAGCGCTCGGCCATGTCGGGCGTGAGATCGGACCAGAGGTTCGTGCCCTCGGGATCCGTCACTTCGAGACGCTCGGCGTACACGAGGGGCTCGAGCATCTGCTCTTCGGCGAGCTGCCAGACGTCGCCGGGATAGTTCGGCATCTGGCTTTGCAGGGTCCAGATGTTGTCGGTCGTAAACGTGCCGAGGAATTTGTCCTGCATCGGATACATCGCGCGCCGCAGGCCCGTGCCCCCAGCCGTGCCCCAGAACGCTCCACGCATCTTCGGATTCTTTTTCAGATATTCCTGGATCGCGGCGCCGACCAGCGCCATCTCACGGGCAAAGCTGAGAGGCTCGCCCGCAGCGCCTGTCGATGCTGCCGGTTCACCCCCGGACGCTTCCGCCGGAAACAGCTCGGCGTAGACATCCGGGCGCCGCTCCTTGAGCCACTTCTTGGGGGCGTCCGGATCCGGGAACTGTCCGGTGATCCACGTCGATGCCTGGTAAATCCCCGCGTCCGCAATACGCCGGCCCTGGTGTTCCTTGGCTTCGAGCCTCTCCGCCTCGTCTCGCGTCTGGCCGAGCAGCTCGTAGGTGTACCTCACGTCCGCCTTCACCTTCCGCTCAGCGAGCGCCCTGACCACGGCTTCGACGACCATGGGGTCGGACGTCACGTTCGGCACGATCAGAACCGTCTCACCCGCCTGCAGCACACCCATGCCGACGCCAAGGAAGCCTGACTTGTTCCTGACCAGCGCGCGCGCCGGTTCCATCAGTGCCTCGACCGACGTCGGCGGCTTGAAATACGACGGCCAGCGGGGGGCGGCATAGGTGGCCGCGGCCTCCTTGGTCGGAGAAGGGGAGCTCGTTTTCCCGGTGTCGTCGCCGGCCCCCTTTCTGCAACCGCCACCGAACGCGATCAGTGTCAGGATAACGATGATCCGGGTCGATGCTGCTGACATACCATCCCTCGAGACATGTTCCGATGATTACTCGGCTCTTCGTCGCCGCCGCTGCCGCACTGCTGTTGACCTCTGGCGTTCAGGCCGCCCGGCAACCATCCGGGCCGGACACCATCTTCTACAACGGCAGCATCATATCGGTCGACGACGCGACACCGCTGGCCGAGGCCTTTGCCGTCAAGGACGACCGCTTCGTCGCGGTGGGCGGCAACGCGGAGGTCCGGGCTCTGGCCACCACCTCCACTCGCGTCGTCGATCTGCGCGGACACACCGTGGTGCCCGGGCTGATGGATAACCACAACCACCAGTACCACGTGGCGCTGCTGACGCGACGAGGCGTTGACGTCCAGAATAATCCGTTCGTCAACATCTACTACTACGTCACTCGTGTCACCCGCGAGCTGGGACCGCTTGGCGTCGATCAGAACATCACACGACCGGAAGCGTGGCGTGTGGAAACACTGAACAACGCGTACCTGACCTTCGAGGAGCGGATCAAGGGCTCGATCACCCCACGGAAACTCGCTGATTTTGTCATTCTGTCCGACAACCTGCTGACGGTCCCTGAGGCGAAGATCCTGACCATCCATCCCCTGGCCACCTACGTGGGCGGTCGCAAGGTCTACACCCGCCCGGACGGCGGCTTCTGAGGCCCGGATGAAAGGACGATTCCGCACCGTTTCCCGCCGCGATTTTCTGGCCACCGGCGCGTCGTGTTTCGCCTGCGCGGTGTTCGCCGCAGGCGCCGCGCAAGCGCCATCGCGCCGAACACGGCTGGTGCTCCTGGGGACGTCGGGCGGACCGACACCGAAGGCGAAAGGGGCCGCTCCGGCGCAGGCGGTCGTCGTTGGCGACCGTGTCTACCTCGTCGATTGTGGCGACGGTGTGGCGCGGCAGCTGGCGCTTGCAAAGTTGCCGGTCCGCGACCTGCGCGCCGTGTTCATCACGCATCAGCACTCCGACCACAACGCCGGGTACGGGCCGCTGTTCCTTCTCGGCTGGACGGCCGGTCTGTCCCGACCGGTCGACGCCTACGGACCGCCGCCGCTGACCGACATGACCGCGCGGCTGCTCGAGGCCTACCGCTTCGACATCGACCTGCGGATGTCCGACGAGGGCCGGCCGCCGCTGGCCCCCCTCATCCGGCCGCACGAGATCACCGCGCCGGGAGAGATCTTCAAGGACGATCGCATCCGCGTCACCGCGGCGCTCAACGACCATCCGCCGATCCGCCACTCGTTCGCCTACCGTCTGGACACCGCCGACCGATCGATCGTCATCTCCGGCGACACCCGCTACTCGGAGAACGTGGTGAAGCTCGCCCGTGGTGCCGACGTCCTGGTGCACGAGGTCGTGTCACGCGACTACTGGGAGCGGCCGGGTAGATCGCAGCCCCCATCGGTTGTCCGGCACATCCTGGCCAGCCACACTGATGCGGTCGATGTCGGGAGAGTAGCGGCAGACGCGGATGTCGGGCTGCTGGTGCTGACCCACTACGTGCCGACGGAAGGACCGGGCACCCCGACCGATGACGAGTGGCTCGCCGCAGTCCGGCGCACCTTCAAAGGGAGGGTCGTGCTCGGACGGGACCTGCTGGAGCTCTAACGTCAGCCTCGAGCTTCAGGAAGTCACCCACGCGTTCGATCTCCGCCTCCAGTTCGCGCCGGAACGCACCCTCCGCTGGCGGGTGCGCCGCAATGTAGCCGAGCGACGCCTGCAGACGTCCGCCGACCACCGACAGGTTGCCCCATCCGATCACGCGATCCCGCCATAGCAGCGGCAAGGCGTAGTACCCCAGCTTGCGTTTCGGACCGGGTGTGTAGGCTTCGAACCGGTAGGGCCATCCCCACAGCAGTTCGAATCGCCGCCGGTCCCAGACGACCGGATCGAATGGGGCGAGCAGCCGGACCTTGTCTTCGATGCTCCGGCCGTCAGGACGCTCGCCGGCGGGCCAGTACCAGTCGATGCCGTCAAGGCGCGCATGCCCGAGCCGCCCCTTCGCGCGATGAAGCGCGGCCTTCAGATCTCCGCGCCACTGAGGCACTGCGAATCGGAGCCGGCCGACCAGGCCCGACAGGCTGAGGCCCGGCAACGGCGCGTACTTGTTCACGACGATGTCGACGAGCGCGTCGAGACGAAGACGCCGTCCCGCGGCATCGACCGCTGGTGACGCGCCGTCGCGGACGCCGTAGATCCGGATCCCGCGCTCACGCCGGATCACGCGCAGCAACCCGCGGTAGTGCAGATCCTCGAGCAGGCGTGTCGTCGCCGCTGACGACCCACCCCAGTAGTTGATCACCGTACCGTGCGAGAAATGGGCGTCGACATCGCGTGGGTGGACCTCCCCTCTCTCGCCCACGAAGGCCAGCACCCGCCCCTTGCGGGTACGCGGCGGGTCCGCGGAAACACGCGGCTTTTCCCGCGGATGCATCAACGCGTGCACGGCCTTCGAGACGAAGCCATAGTTGACGAAGAAGTCCTCTTCGATCCCGAGGCTCGCGTAACGACGCTCGAGGTCGCCCGCTCGATAGCCGCGGACGCGGTGACGCAGCGTCAGGTCCTGGGCCCGCGCAGGCGCGCGGATGGGATCGGCCTGGACGAAGCCCAGTTTCTCGACGGCGGCCTTCAAAGTCACCGGTGTGAACAGGCTTCGCCCGACCGCAAAGCGGCGCAGATCGTCGAGGGTCACGTGACTCTCACCCATGTCGCGTTCGAGCCGTCCTCTCCCGTGTCATTCTCTGGACGTGGAGTTCCCGCACGCCGTTCGCGCGCTTCGGTCGCGCAATTATCGTCTCTTCGCCGGCGGGCAGCTCATCTCACTGATCGGTACGTGGATGCAGATGGTCGCCCAGGCCTGGCTCATTTACCGGCTGACCGGCTCGGCGGTCCTGCTGGGTGTGACCGGCTTCATGGCGCAGATCCCGGTCTTTCTCCTCGCGCCGCTCGGGGGGGTGATCGCCGACCGGCTGGACCGCCGCCGCGTGCTGATCGTCGCGCAGGCCGTCATGATGCTGCTGGCACTCATCCTCGCTGGTTTGACGTTCTCGGGCGCGGTCCG
>JACDBQ010000888.1 GCA_013694845.1 Acidobacteriota bacterium | reverse complement strand
AAATGGTGATCGTCTTTGGCACCCCCTCGATCAGGTGCCGCCCCTTGATCTCCATCGTCATCCGCTCTTCGAGTGGAAACGCGGAGCCGACCTCCATCTTGATCGCTTCGGCTGTCCGCTCGCCGATGAGCAGGTTGTAGGTCTTCTTGACGTACTGGATGATCGCCTCGTCCATTTCGTTGCCGGCGACCCGAACGGCCTTGCTGTAGACGATGCCAGCGAGTGAGATGACGGCGATGTCGGTGGTGCCGCCGCCGATGTCGACGATCATGTTGCCCGACGGCTCGGTAATCGGCATCCCGGCGCCGATCGCCGCCGCCATCGCTTCTTCGACCAGGTAGACCTCGCTGGCTTTGGCGCGGTAGGCGCTGTCTTTCACCGCGCGCTTCTCGACCTGGGTGATCTCCGACGGCACGCCGATGACGATTCTCGGCCGTACCCAGACGTTGCGGTTGTGCGCCTTCTTGATGAAGTAGGTCAGCATCTTCTCGGTGACCTCGAAGTCCGCGATCACGCCGTCCTTCATCGGTTTGATCGCCACGATGTTGCCGGGGGTCCGGCCGAGCATCTCCTTGGCGTCCCTGCCGACCGCCTCGATGCGGCCGTTCACCTTGTTGATGGCCACGATCGAGGGTTCGTTGACGACGATGCCCTTGCCCCGCGCGTAGACGCAGGTGTTGGCCGTCCCGAGATCGATCGCGAGATCGCTCGAGAAGAGAGAGAAGAGGGAACGAAGGCTCAAAGAAGCTCCTAATGCTGATTGCGGCAATCCTCATTCCGCAATCGGACTACCCGCTACACAAATGCCGTTCTTGCCGCGTTCCTTGACCCGATACATGGCCTGGTCGGCGGCCTGAATCAACGTTTCGACGTCGACCGCGACGTCCGGGAGCGTCGCCACGCCTACCGACGCGGTCAGGCGGATGCGCAGACCGTGGGCCTGCAGGAATTCATGGGCCGCGACGCGCTCGCGCACCCGTTCTCCGACCGCGGTCGCTCCTTCGCTGCCGGTGTCGGGCAGTACGAGCGCGAACTCGTCGCCGCCGAAGCGCGCCACGATGTCGGTCTCGCGCGCACTCGCGCGAATCACCACCGCTGCTTCGACGAGGGCGCGGCCGCCGAACAGATGGCCGTGCGTGTCGTTGATCGACTTGAAGCCGTCGAGATCCAGAAAGAGCAGCGACAGCGGACGGCGGTTGCGCGAGGCGCGCTTGGTCTCCCGCCGCAGCACCTGCGACAGATATCGCGAGTTGTAGAGCGACGTCAGGTCGTCGGTGACCGACAACGCCTCGGCTCGCTGCATGCGCAGCGCGTTCTCGAGCGCGATCGCACCCGGCTCGATCATCGCCTCGACCGCCGCACGGGCCCCGTCGGTCAGACGGGGCGGCACGGTCGATGCGCGGCGATCCAGGGCGACAATCGCCCCGGTCGTACGGCCGCGGCAGACGAGCGGAAACGCCAGCGCAGCGACGCGGAGGCCGCCCGGCGTGCGACGGTCCCGGGACAAATCGGCAGATCCGAACGCCTCGCCGGACCGGATCACCCACTGCGCAATCGCCTGCATCGTCGCGTCGCGTGCCGCGGTCACGCTGCGTGTGGCCATCGGCCGAATGCCGAGACGCTCGTCTGCGACCAGGACCGCGTGGGCTCCGGCCGGGACCCAGGCCGCCATTCGCGCCAGCATCGCGTCGGCGACCCGCTCAGGGTCGAGCGTCGAGTTGACCGCATGAATCATGTCGACCAGGGTATCGGCGCGGGACAGCTTCCGTCGCAGGGATACCTGGCACAACCGTAGCCGTGCCGCGAGATCCGGGGGCACGGCGGTGACGGCTCTCCTGGGCATCCTCTTCGGGGGGCGACGGGCGCGAGGTTGCCGACCCCGGGTCAATCGGCTCTGCGTCCTATTGGTGTGGCGGATGGCTCTAAGTCCTTCTATTTACCGAAAATATAGCACATTGGCCCACCCTGAAACGTGGCATAATCGGCGTTTCCATCGCCCCGAAAACGAGGCTCAGACACCATGACGATGCTCGACCGGATGCGCCGCCATAAGAACTGGCTCAAATGGAGCCTGGTTCTGGTGGTGCTGGCTTTTATTGCGCTTTATATTCCCGCCTCCAACGATCCCGCCAACGGCGCCGGCCTGAACGAAGCGGTCGCGACCGTCGAAGGCAATGAGGTCACGGTCGCCGAATTCCGGCAGGCCTACGCGCGCCAGATGCAGCAATATCGCTCGGCCTACGGCGCGAACATGGACGAACGGCTGCTCCGGCAGCTCGGGATCGACCAGCGCATCGTGCAGCAGCTGATCGAGGAAGAGATCTCAGTCGCGGAGGCCAAACGCCTCGGCGTCACGGCGAGCGATCAAGAGGTCAAGCATCGGATTCTCCTGGTCCCGGCATTCCAGGAGAACGGCCAGTTCATCGGCTTCGATCGCTACCGCCAGATGCTGCAGATGCAGAACCCCCCGGTGCGCGAAGCCGACTTCGAGGACCAGGTCCGCCGCAGCATCACGATGGAAAAACTGCAGGCGGCGCTGACCAACTGGATCAGCATCGCCGACGCCGACGTCGACGCCGCGTTCAAGAGGCGCAACGAGAAGGTGAAGCTCGCGGTGGTGAACTTCCCCGCCGACAAGTTCCGGGAAGGGGCCCAGGCCACCGACCAGGAAGTCGGAGCCTGGTTCGAAGGGCACAAGAACGACTATCGGATGCCCGAGAAGCGGAAGATCAAGTACGCCCTGCTCGACGTTCAGAACATTCGTGGGCGTATCGCGGTGACCCCCCAGGACGTCCAGCGGCACTATGAAGACAACGCGCAGCAGTATTCGACCCCCGAACAGGTGCGGGCAAGCCACATCCTGCTGAAGACCGAGGGGAAAACGGAGGCCGACGTCAAGACACTGGCCGAGGAACTGGCCACGAAGGCCAAGGCCGGCGCGGACTTCTCCGCCCTCGCGAAGCAGTACTCGCAGGATGACAGCAACAACACGAAGGGGGGCGACCTCGACTTCTTCGGTAAAGGCCAGATGGTCCCGGAGTTCGACACGGTGGCGTTCGCGATGCAACCCGGGCAGGTCAGCGACGCATTCAAGACCTCTTTCGGTTATCACATCGTCAAACTGGCCGAAAGACGTGCGGCCACCTCACGTCCGCTCGCCGAGGTCCAGACCCAGATCGAAGACCAGATCAAGTGGCAGCGCGCACAGGATGAAGCCCAGCGAACGGCCGACGACATCGCCGGCAAGCTGAAAGCCCCCGGGGACCTCGACGGGGTTGCCAGGGCGCGCGGCCTGACGGTCGCCGAGTCCGGGTTCTTTGCCCGCGAAGAGCCGATCGCCGGCCTCGGCATGGCGCCGGCGGCCGCCGAGCAGGCCTTCTCGCTGAAAGAAGGCGAAGTCAGCCCGTCGATCCGCACGCCCCAGGGGTTCGCCTTCCTCACCGTCACGGGCAAACAGGACGCCTACGTGCCGAAGATCGAGGAAGTGAAGACGCGTGTGCGTGACGACGTGCTGAAGAAGAAGGCGATCGAGACGGCCCAGCGCAAGGCGGCCGAAATCGCGGCCAGGCTCAAGTCGGGCAACTTCGAGGCGGAAGCAAAAGCGGCAGGTCTGGAGGTCAAGACGACCGACCTGATCGCCCGGGGCGCACCGATCGGCGATGCCGGGGTCAGCCCCGCGGTCGACGCCGCCGCGTTTGCATTGCCGGCTGGCGCTGTCAGTGGTCCGATCACCACCGGAAACGGCGCGGTCGTGGTGAAGGTGCTGGAGAAGAAAGATCCGACCGCCGTTGAGATCGCCGCCGGCAAACAGCAAGCGAAAGACGAGCTGATGAACGAGCGACGCGGTCGTTTCTACGCGTCCTACATGGCCAAGGCGCGCGAACGCATGACCGTCACGATCAACAATCAGCTCCTCGCGCAGCTGACACAGGGGTCGTAGGCGGTATGTGCGACGTGCGATGTGCTATGTGCTTGCGTGACGACGCACGTGGGACGAACGCACGTCGCGCGTTAGCACGTCGCACATCGCACATCGCACGTCGCACGTGATTCACCTCACGAACACGTTGGGCATGATCGCCAGCGGCTCACCGCGGCGGAAGATGCGGAGCGGCGCAGTGAGCGTCTGGATCGCCTGCGCGTCTTTCCATCCCAGTAACGTCTGGAGCACACCGCCCGCCTTGATCCCGAAAGGTGACTGCACCAGCTCGTAGATCGACTTGCGTTGCGGGTAGATCACGAGCTCGACTTCAGCGTCCGGCGCGATCTGCGCGCGTGACCGGGCGATCGCCAGGGCCCGGTTGAGACCGCCGAGCTCGTCCACGAGGCCAAGATCCTTGGCCTGTTTCCCCGTCCATACCCGTCCCTGCGCAATGGCGTCGATCCGCTCCGGCGTCATCTGCCGGCCGGACGCCGCCTTTTCCACGAACGCGTCGTAGGTCGCCTGCATCTGCTCCTGGACCTTCTTGCGCTCTTCGGGCGAGAACGGACGGACCGGCGAGTACAGGTCCGCGTAACGGCCGCTCGTCACCGGCTCGATGTTCATGCCAAGCTTCTCGAGCGTGCCATCGATCACGAACTTCAGCATGACGACGCCGATGGAGCCGGTCAGCGTGGCCGGCTCCGCGACGATCTGGTGCGCCGGCATCGCGATGTAGTAACCGCCCGACGCCGCCACGTCCGACATGGACGCAATCACCGGTTTGACCGCGCGCGTCAGCATCACTTCCCGCCAAATGACGTCGGACGCGATCGCCGATCCGCCTGGACTGTCGATCCGCAGCACCACGGCCCTGATCGACTTGTCCGCCCGGGCCTTGCGCAAGGACTCGATGAATGTGTCCGACCCCAGTACCTGGGTCGCGTCGTCGCTGCTCTTGCCCGTACCGATCATGCCCACACCGTACAGGACGGCGATCCGCGGCCCCTTGTTGAGGCCGAGGGAAGCCGCGCTCACCTGCCGGTAGTCGGCGTCGGTCACGAATTTCGGTGTGCCGCGTGCGAGTTGGACCTTGTCGTCGAGCTCGTCTTCGTACGCCACATCATCGATGAGACCGGCCCGTACGGCATCTTCCGGCAGGAACGGCCCGTGATCGATCAGCGCCTTGATTTCGCTTTCAGACTTGTGCCGCCCCGTTGCCAGACCCTGGACCAGTTGATCGAAGAGGTCGCGATTCAACGATTCCGCCATCTCACGGTGAGAGGGGGTGAAGGTCTTTTCTGTATAGGCGTTGCCGGCGGTCTTGAACTCGCCGACGTGGAGCACGTCCGGGAAGGCGCCGATCTTGTCGAGGGTGCCGCGCAGGAAGAGCTCGTAGCTGGCCACGCCGGTCAGATCGAGCGAGGCGGTCGGCATCAGGAACACCTTGTCGCACGCGCTGGCCAGGTAGAACTCCTGCTCGCCTCCCTGCTCCAGATAGCCGATGACCGGCTTGCCCGACGTGCGGAAGTCGGTGATCGCGTCGCGGACCTCCTGGACCTTTGCCCAGAGCGCGGCGGTGCCCACGGGACGAATGACGACGGCCGTGATGCGGTGGTCGACTTTCGCCTTCCGAAGCGCGTCAGTCACCGAGCGGACGGTTGGAGGGGATTCGAGGAATTGTCCGATGATCCCCCCGGGTTCGATCTCCTGGAGGTCCCCCCCGATCTTCATCAGGAGGACAGAGTTGCCCTCGACCTGCGGCCCGCGCCCGACCAGCAGCGCGGTGAAGACGAGGCCCGCCGCCGAGACCATCACCGCCACGAATATCAGCGTCACAACGACCCAGACGCCACGACGGACTGCCACGACTTGCCTCCCTTGAATCTCACTTCGCCCCGTTGGGCGGAACCGGACCTTCCAGTATAGGGCCAGTCAGCGTGGCGAGGCGGTTGAGGTGAAGGAAAGGCGCGAATTATCAGAAGGTGAAAGTGCCCGTGATCACAACGCTGCCGCTCGTTTCGCGGAATCGCGGTCGCAATTCGAACAACGTATCGCTGACGCCGGTCACGCGATCGAACCAGACGACGCGGTATGAATAGCCGACGCCGATGCCGAGCTTCGGCGTCGGGAAGACCGTGACCCCGGCTTCCGTATTCAAACCGTATCCTCGAAAGCGCGCATCGCCGGTATCAGGATCCAGGAAGCTGCCGTCCTTGACCGTGAACCACGGGAAAGAGCCGCCGACCAGCACGTGCGGCTGGATCCGGCTGGCCGGTGCAAAGTAGTAACGACCGTCGACATTGACCGCCTGGTAGGTCGCGTCGAGAGGAAACTCGGCGAACGAGCCGTCGTGCTGTGTGCGTTCGTAGCTGATTTCGAGCGCCGCCTGCCGCGCGCGGTAGCCCAGGATCCCGCGCAGAAGGTTTCGTTTGTCGAGCCGCGGCAGGAAGACGAGCTCCTCGCCATCGATTTCCTTGTAGACCGTCTCACCATCGAAGGTGACCCCATCGAACGTGAATCCAGGGACGAGAGCCGCTCCGACGAAGCCGCCTTCTTTGGCAAACCCGGGCTGCTGCGGTTGGCTGAACGCAGGCGCGCCGACGCCGAGCAGCCCGAGGCTGACGACCAGAATACGGACGGAGCTCACCAGAAAATTGAAGCGCATGTGCGTCGGGGCTGCAAATGACTTGCCCCGGAGCCAGGTTGCCGGCAACCCCTGAACCCTCGGCAAATGGGGCCGGAACTCTTTACCATCATGACGGATCGGGAGACCCGGTTACGTTTTTGACAGGGCTTTGTATTGCTCCGCATGCAACAGATGGTCGGTGAGGATCGCGACGGTGCTACGCGTCGGTTTGCTGCGCTGTGGCTGATTCACCCCGGGCTGACGCCACTGGTTTGCGCGACGTGTACGCTGAAATACTCAGGTGACGGCCGAACGAGGTTCCGGCTCTCAAATCCAGCAGCACGGCAATCTGCTGCTCGAACAACATCTTCGCCTCGCACTCGTCAAGACCCGAGCGAGCGACTATGACGTCCCGCGCGTAGCGAAGACTGCCGGTCAGAGAATCGACAACCTGCATCGGAGACCGGCCGGCATTCAGATCCGCACAATACATCGCTTCGACTTGTTCAAGTACCTGCTTGACGTCTGCGACCGCCTCCGGGTGCGCTTCGATGAGGGCAACCAGCGCATCGTCCACCGGGCTGGATGAGAGGCCGGCCAGCCCCAGGGCGGTATCGGGTTTATTCTCCGCCCGCACGTCCTCCAGATAGCTTTCTGCGGGCCGCACCAGATCGGCCCCCGTGTCTTCTGTCTGGAGGAACATGTCCCCAGACTGACCCAGGGACAGGGCACGTTGAACCGACTGGAAGGTAGCCATGAGCTTGGCGCGTTCGGCCCTGACGGCGTCGAGTTGCTGACGCGCCAGGGAAAGCTCCGTTTTCTGTGCCTGGCATTCGGCGCGGAGCCCCTCGGCCTGCGACGCTGCCGCCAACACCACCTGCTGGCACTCGCGCCGCGCCTCGTCTCGTTCGCTCTCGGCCCGCCCGCGCGCCCCCAGCTCGATATCGAGCTGTTTGTTGATGCCCTGCAGTCTGTCCCGCTCCACCTGTAAATCGACCTTCAGGCCGTCGACCCCTGTCTGAAGGTCGGCTATCTCGGCCTGAAGCTCGGCCATCTCGATCAGCGCCTGCGCGCGCGACTGCTGTGCGGCGGCATCGGCTTCGGCTGTCGCGCTCGCCACGAGCGTATCAATCAACCCGGTCACCCCAGCCTCCTGCGCCTCGATCGCCGATTCGCACGTGCGCTCGAGGCCGGCGAGCGTCGCCTTGACCGCGTCCAGCGTGACTCGCCATTGGCCGTGCGACCGGTAAACTTCGTCATTGATCACAGCGGACGCCGCCGTCTGTGCCAGGTTGTGCAGGTCTTGCGTCGTGCGGGCGACGACCTTGAGCTGTGCGCGGGGAGCGCCGTCGGCGGGCGCGCTGTCGGTGGTAGAAAGTTGATTCGGGAGCATGAGCTGCATCCTCTCTGCGTTCGCGTTTGTCGTCGCCCGGCGCGGTGACGTGATCTTCAAGCGTCGACACACGTCGGCCCATCACGAAGATTGAGACAGGAAACTCCCGATTACGGAAGCGGCAAACCAGAGAGCTGCGGGGGACGATCAGGATAGCAGCTCAAAGCGAACGAATCAACCCAAATTGTAAGCGGTCCGCGGAGCCGACAACTGGAGTCGCCGCCGTTGTCAGTGGGCGGGATGGAAAGGACGGCGAGTTGGGGGGCAGGCTGCTCACACCTCCAGCACGAATTCCATCAGTTTGGCTCCTATCCGATCAGCGTCGTTGGTCCTCAAGACCCATGCTTCATCTGGGCGGTGCTTGGTGGCTCGTGAGTATTTGATCGTCGCACCCTCCAGACTGACGCTGAAACGTCCCTTCTCGTCTGGAGTGTCCACCGCGAACTCTCGGATGTTATCGGCGACGATCCTTATCGAGGGCACACGCTCGCGCATCGCCGTTGAGTTGTATCGGTTGATGCACTCCTTCACCACGGCCTTGATCTCTTTGAACTCTGCGGCGGCCAGACGTTCATTCCGGATCTCTTTCGCGACCGTTTCGAGGTCGCCCTGTTTGGTATTCCTTTCGATGGAGGCTTTCGCCGTGACGATGTCTTCAATATTGTCCAAATCCATTCGCGTCATCGTGTGGCGCCTCCGGGCGAGATTCTAGGCGCAAGTGTCCCAACAAGCAATACGCCGGGCAGCAAGACGCCTCGGCGCCACCCATATTTCGCGAACAGTCGGTGTCGTCACGCTCGGGGATGTGGTCCGGAAGGACGGCAGCGGGCCAGAGGCGGGACGGGTGCCTGGACCGCGGGAAGTGAAGCTGGAGCCGATCCAAAGAGAACTGAAAAGGCGGCTGGCCTGCTTGCGCGAAGGGGTAGGCCAGCCGTAGCTCCCGCGGGACCCTGCGCCGCCCCGGCTACAGCTCCGTGGCGTTCTCAACGATTGGCTCGCCGGAGGGACCGCGCGTCAGCGCAACGCTACACCGGCCAGCGGCGCGGAGCTGGCCTGGACGCCGGCACTCGTCCCAATCGAACGGTTGCCGGCGGACCCTTGAGTTCAGCGCTGCGAATCAGCGGCGTGCGACGAGGCGGAAACCGGGCTCCCGAGGCGAGTCGCAACATGGGCCATGAAGAGCACGATGATTAGCGCGCCGATGGCGGCTCCGATAGTACGCGTCATAGAAAACCTCCCTGATTACTTCGTGGTGGGGCGAACGCCCGTCTAGAGGCAAGGAAGATACCGAGGTCCTCGAGAAGGCTAACGTGCTGAACCTCAACGGGTTAGCGGACCATCCGGACCGAATCGGCGGATGCGCGGCCTGACGAAAGTGAAATAGCGATAACCAAATCGTCGCTGGTCAAGGAGGGGCTGGTGCGACCGAGGGCGTTTTGGCGTATCGGTCCTGAGCGCTCAGTCTTGTCTGAGCGTCGCAATCGGATCGATGCTCGCGTCCCGCAGTGCAGGAGTCGACGCCGCAAGGACGCAGGCCGTAACGATGCCGAGCAGGCTTGCCGGATAAGCCACCGGATCGAAGACATCGACGAGGGTGCCGATGTGCGAGGCGGCGGGCGTCCGCACCAGCTCGAGGCGGGTGGCCTGCAACGCCGGCGCGAGTCCGAAGAAGACCGTCGACACGACCGCGCCACCCAGCAGGAATACGAGCACCCGCCAGTCTGCGGCGGGCACGCCGAGATTGACCTGCTCGGCCACCTCCGGCGGCATCGTGGCCACCGCGACGCCGAGCGCGACGTCCAGAATCAGTCGCGAGACGGCCAGCCCGCACACCGCCGAGGCGAGCGCGAGCAACAGGCTCTCGGTCAGCAACTGTCGGACGATGCGGCGGCGAGAGGCGCCAAGCGACAGCCGAACGCCGATCTCCCGCTGGCGCGAGACCCCGCGCGCCAGCAGCAGGTTGGCGACATTGGCGCAGCCGATCATCAGGATCAGCCCGAACGCGAAGAAGATCGGCGAGAAGACCAGCAGCGCCTCGAACACGTCGGCCGAGAGCGTTCCCTGGCTCGGTTTCAGGATGGCAGTTGGCGCAGGAGCGCTCGCGGTCCGGCGCTCCGTGCGTCCCTCCGCCCAGACGGTCAGCCCTGCGGCCGCGGTCTCGGGGGACATCCCCGGTTTCAGCCGGCCGATGACGTCGATCGGGACCTCGTCTTCGCGCCCCTGGTTCCGGCCAAACTGCCCAACCAGCGAGAACGGTGCCCAGAAATCGGGAGGGCCGATGCCAAGACCGCGAAAGCCGGCCGGCATGACGCCGACGATTTCGTGCGCACGCCGTTGACGCGCACGCGGCGGCCGACAATCGACGGGTCGCCGGCATACAGCTTCGACCAGCTGCTGTGACTGAGTACGATCACCGGCTGCCCGGCGGACCGCTCGTCGTCTGGCGGGGTCAGCGTGCGTCCGAGCGCCGCGTTGACGCCCAGCACCTGGAAGAAATTGCCGGTGACCAATGTGCAACTCATCAGCCGACCGTCCACGCAGCTGTCGACGCCGCGCAGCATGGCGACGGCATCCGTGAAGACAGCGGTCTCACGGCGCAGCGCCTCGTACTCGGGCCGGGTGAACGGCACCCACACGTTCCTGGCGCCGGGGTGTGGCGGCCGCCGCACCGCGAACAGCTCGCCGGGATTCCGGACGGCATCGACCCGGAGGAAGAGGGCGTTGTAGAAGGTGAAGACGACAGCGACCAGCCCCAGTCCGAGCGCCACCGTCGCGACAACGGTGAGAGCGGCCAGGGGGCGCGGCGAAAGGTGCGGAAGGCGTAGACGATGTCGCGCACGGCATCGTCGACCCACGCGGTACCGCGCGCGTCGCGACACTAGTCGGCCGCGAGCGCCACGGAGCCGAAGCGCGCGCGGGCTCGGGTTCGGGCCTCCGTGGTGCTCAGACCATTCGCGACGTGCTTCCGCGTCTCGCGTTCGATATGGAACTCGAGCTCTTCGTCCAGCTCTCGTTCGAGGCGGCGGGGCGCAAGTAACGCTCGAACGCGCAGTAGCAGATCGCGAAGTTTCATGGCATCTCTCAGTGAATCGGCCCCACCCCATCCACTGTCGCTCGGCGACTTCTGGCCTGGCTGGCGCCGAGGGCGCTTACGCCAGCTTCATCACTCGACCGATGGCCGCGGCCATGCGTTCCCACTCGCTGGCTTCGACCGCCAGCTGCCGGCGGCCGGACGGCGTGAGCCGGTAGTACTTCGCCCGCCGGCCGAGCTCCGAGATACTCCATTCGGCGTCGATCCAGCCCTGGTGCTCCAGGCGATGGAGAGCGGGATAGAGCGAGCCCTGGTTGATCTGCAGAACGTCCTGTGAGATCTGCTGGATCCGCTCCGAGATCGCCCAGCCGTGCAGCCGCTCGGTCTGCAGCGTCCGGAGAATGAGCAGGTCGAGTGTGCCCGGGAGGAGGTCGGGGATCGCGGGTCGCGCCATGATGTCGGATGTCGACACTAACGCGGGTTGGTGTCGACTGTCAACACCAACGACAGGTTTCGCCCTCGGGCTCAGGCTGGCGCAGGCACACGATCGAAGCCTCGCTCAGACCGTTCACCACGACCCTCCCCTAGGCTCACTCACGGATGCGCGAGCGTCTGCGGCCGACAAATTCTTGTATGTGAGTTTTAGTGCCGACGCCCGCAGAGTAGTTGTAACGTTCGGTAATGTGGCGCGTTTGTGGACGATTCCCGCAGCATCACAATCTGCCACATCGAATCACGAGAAGACATCGTCCGACGCATTCACGCGCGGTGGCAAAGCGGCGCTGTCCTCCGGCGACAAGAGGATGGTTCGTATGTCGGCCGATAGGAGCCACGACGAATACGTGACGCTGCGCGGTCATACAGGCCGGGTGTTCACAGCGACGTTTAGTCCGGACAGCTCACGGGTCCTCACGGCGTCTGAGGACGGAACCGCCCGGGTCTGGTCCGTCGCTGGGGCGGCCGAGGTCCTGACGCTCAAGGGACACGACGGCTATGTGATGAGCGCGACATTCAGCCTCGACGGCAAACGGGGTGGTCACGACCGGCGCCGATCGCACGGCTCGCATCTGGGACATCGAGGTGGCGGAAGCAAGTATCGCCAGGCGTTACGCTCCGGGTACGGTTCGCCATGCAACGTTTCATCCTGACGGAACACGTGTGGTTACTTCGCATAGTGATGGTGCAGTTCGAATCTGGTCTGCCGACGGACTCGGACCTACTCTGGATTATCCCGGTCATCAACACTGGGTGAACACCGTAGCCGTCAGTGCTGACGGACAGAGTCTCGTCTCAGCCGGAGGCACGACGGCGCGCGGTTGGCGAGCGGTGAGACTGGTCGCGCAGTAGTTCTTCGAGGCCATAAGGACGAGGTCTATAGTGCAGCGTTCAGCCGCGACGGCAAGTTCATCGTCACGGCCTCGGACGATGGGACCGCTGCGGTTTGGCCCGTGGACGGTGGCCGCCCGCCGGTTGTTTTGGGCGGCCACATGAGCGACGTACGCAGCGCAATGTTTAGTGCCGATGGCACCAAGGTGGTCACCGCCAGCGACGATGGCACGACCCGCATCTGGCGGAGTGACGGCCAGGAACCGCCGTTGGTCTTGGGTCTCCATGGCACCGACGTTCGCGGCGCGGCATTCAGCTCCGACGGCGAACGCGTGGCCACCGGCGACGCCAATGGCGTGCTACGTGTGTGGCGCCTCGATGATCCAACTGAGGCGGAACGAGTACTGCGCGGGGCACCAAGCGGGAATTAACACCGTCACGTTCAGCCCGGACGGCACTCGTGTGGCGACAACGAGTGCCGACGGAACGGTCCGCCTTTGGCCCACTGACGGAACCCGTCAGGAGGTGACACTGCCCCACGACTCGGCGGTCTTGAGCGCCGGTTTCAGCCCTGACGGACGTCGGCTCGTGACAACGGTGGCGGACGGATCTGTGCGAGTGTGGGGAATCGACTGGAGCGAACTGGTGACCAACGCGGGGCGTCGAACTACCACGTGCCTCAGTGATGACGAGAGGCGGAGGTATTTAGGGGAGAGTCCAAGCGACGCGCTAAGGGCGTTCGATGAATGTGAGGCCTCGTTTGGTAGGCCACGGGTGAGGGTGCGGCAGTTGCCGTCAATCGGAGATACGAACGAGCCGGCGAAACGAGCCCGCTGAGGCCGACAGCAGCATGTCGATACGGATCCGACCGACGGGACGTCCCACATCCGAGTACGTCGTTGTCTGAGCCGTCTGAGCGAGTTCCCGAAGCTTGCCTTCAACCCGGTCCTTGGGCGCAATCACGTGGCAGCTCCGTCCAATGCGGCCATGGCCGCTGCCGGGTCAATGCCCAACGCACAGAGCCGATCCCCACAGCGCATCTGGCTGCGGCCTCAAGGGGGGATGGATCGTCGTCCCGATGGCGCCAGCAGCCGAGTGCCTTGGGGAGAACGGCCACGCCCAAGCAAATTGTGTGATGCCCATGACAATTCTGTCTGGGTCGCGCCAGACAGAGCACGAGACTTGGTGCACTTCTGACGGGAATGGTGCGGTACCAGTGTTGCCCTCTGGTCGCCGACATGTTCACCGCCACAACGGGTCGTCGGATAATCGACGCAGCCGCCATCTTCAGGTGCTCCCACGCCTATGTGGCTATTGGGAAGCGCCGGTCTCCGCTCTTCGTCTGCACGTCATGCAGCTATCAGACCGAGGAACTACCACTTCCCTACAGGCTGCTGAGGGGAGGGCAGGGCAACCGCAGCCGTTCGCGCGCGACGGTGCTGGTGATGCCGCGGCGGACCGCGTAGGTCAACCTGTGCGCTGCGGCGGTCACCCAACCGCTCCGTCCAGCATCTACGCCCATGCCCCCACGTTGCCGTGTTCTGATTGTAGAAGACGACCCAGACCGACGCGAGGCCGAGAGTCAGGTTCTCGGGCATGCCGGATACGACATCTGGTCGCGGGCAACGGCCGTGAAGCGCTGGAGGCCCTGAGCCGCCATCGCCCAGGCGTCATCCTTTCGCGGAACGATGAAGAAGATTCTGCTAGGCGTCTGCGTGATGACCAACGCGTATTTGGTGAGAAGGTTCGTGCAGTATTGCCGGCGATCCGTCCGCCGCGGTCCGTCAGGTTGGTCTCAGTGACACCGAGGCCGTGTCCCCAGGCGCCGCTGGTGGCATCTCAACTGGCGTCCCCAGCCGGTAGTCATCTCAGTCCACCTCAAGACCAGAATCCTTCAACTGAACTTTGAGCGCCCGTACCTCTTTGGCCGCCTCCCGCGGATCATCGATGACATCCCTAGCGCGGAAGATTCCGGGTACTCGTCAATCTGGATGGTATTGCCCGACAAGGAGTGGACGGTGCTGTCGGTCTCGGAGACCGCGTTGATGGCGTGAGCGCTATCTATGGCTCGGAGCGCCGTCCTGAGCTGGTCTCCAAACCGCTGTAACTCAATCAGGAGTTCGGTTCGGCGCTTCTTTGCCTCCGAAAACCGCGCCACAATCCCACCATCGCCTACTGGCGGCGTCAGACATTCGGACGCCGAACGAGGCCGGCCACCACCCTCGAGCTGATCAGGCGCCAGCCGGCCGCGAGGCGCCCCTCAAAAGTTCATCGCGATGTCGGCATCCCGATGGCTGGCAACATCAACTGGCACGACTTGGTCGGGGTTGTGAAAATCGTTTGGTCGTCGTACACACACACCGCCGGTTCCGGACGGCACGAACCTTCAGCAGAAGCCGGCAGAGACCGGCCCCCTGGATCGCTGCGGAACTTGCAGGACGAACGCCCAAGCTGGCATAAGGTCTTGCCTCCAAGAAAAATCGGTGGGAACCCCCGGGTGACACCTTCTGCAAATCACGGGTTTCCGAGCACGGGTCTGTTGCGAGCGGGTCGGATGTTTGCAATGCGTTCGACGGTATCAACCGTTGGCACCAAGGAGATATACATGAGCCGGATGACTCGACTGCTGCTTTCGCTCGTTGTGCTCAGCGCGGTGACCGGGTGCGGAGCAGAACAACCGAACAAGGCCGGTGAGCAAGCAGGCGCGGCCACGCCACCTCCCGCGACCGATCGGGCGGCCGCCGCCACCACGGCCAACACTGGAGAAGCTGATTTCGTGAAGGAACAGCTCGAGGTCGGTGAGAAACAAATTGGGCTTGCGCGACTGGTGTCGGATCGGGCCACCCGCCCGGCGTTGAAGCGTTTCGGCGAAACGGTGCTGCGCGATCACCAGCAGGCCACAGAGGCTCTCCGGCAAATCGCTGGCAGAGCGGGCGTGCAGAAGACGGGGCAACCGGAACAACTGAAGGTCGAAGGCGAACGGCTGTCGAAGCTTTCCGGCGCGCCCTTCGAACGCGAATACCTCGACGAGATCATCGCGGACCACGAGGATGAGGTCGCCGATCTCGAGAAGGCCGCAAACGGCAACCATCCGGAGATCCGCCAGTGGGCGACGAACACGCTCCCCATGGTGCGCCGTCGGCTCGAAGAGGCGCGGGAGTTACGCAAGACGGGGCCGACGGGCGGCGACGCCTCTCGCTAGCGGCTGCACAACTGTCCCGGAACTGATCGACGGCCTTCAGGAACGTGAGGAGCGGCAATTGACCTGGCTCGCCCGCACTTGCTGCCGGCGACACGTCGCGGACGAGTTCGGCCGATGACCCGAAGGTGATCGACGCTTGCTCGGCCAGCAGGTGAAGCATGGCGCAGCGTGTGTGATGCCCACCGCTCACTGATAATCAGGCAGCGACCAGCTCCGGCATCAACACGGTGTCCTCCAGGGGTTGTTGACCGGCCCGGCTGCCGATGGGAAGGGCCCGGTCCGCCGCTTGCTGTGGATGGATCGGAGGAGAAAACGATGAAACTCAACGTTATAGCAGCGGTCGGGATGCTCTTGACGGTTCCGGGAGGTGCGTTCGCGCAGTCGCCGCCGGCCACCCAGACCAGGCCGGGCGACCAGGAGCTCAGCAATCTCATCGCGAAAGCCATTTCCAATGACCCGACGCTTTCCGCGGATGCGATCAAGGTATCGGTGAACGGAGGGGTCGTGACGCTCTCCGGGATGGTCGGGAAAGACGCCGACCGGGCGAGAGCCGAGCAGCTCGCGCGTGTTCCGGGGGTATCTCGTGTCGAGAACAACCTGAAATCACGGGAGAAGGCCACCGCCGCGGTCAAGGGGACGGCGAACACCGTGGCGGATGCCTCGAAGAAGGGCGCGAAAGCCACGAAGAACGCCGTCAGCAAGACCGGCGAGGTGATCACCGACGAGTGGATCGTCACTCGCATCCGGACCAACGTCGCGAACGATGAGGCGCTGAGCGGGAGCGACATCAAGGTCGATTCGAAAAACAATGTCGTCACGCTGAGCGGCACGGTCCCAACCGCCGCCGCCCGCGCCAAGGCACTCGCGGTCGCCAAGGACGTCGAGGGTGTGAGCCGCGTCGTCAACAACCTGAAGGTCGCGGCCAAGACCGGAAGGTAGAACGTCCGTTATGCGAGCCGATCCTGGCCGAGCACCGGGGGCCGCGCTCAAAGGAAAATACGCGGCGGCGAAACCGATAAACGGTTCTCCGACAAAGGGTTAGCAAATCGGGCGGGAGCTCGAGCCGGTGCGCGGCTCGACCAGAACGAAACATCGATAACGTTTATTGTCACTGGCCGGACGCGTCGGCACCACCGTGACGGCTAGCACCGACTGCGTCGGCTGCAGCGGAATTGCCGGCGTCAGGTGCACCGCGGACTGCGAGAGATAGGTCGCCGCCGAACCGGCAACCGTCAGTACCTGCTTCAACAGGGCTTTCACACCGGCAGCTTCCATCGACGCCGCTCCCGAGACCAGCGCGAGGACGAGCAGCGCGAAGAGCGCTGGAGACACCAGGTGGTGTGCTGGTCGTCGATCCTCTGCGGCTGCGGGGTTGGACGACGCCAGAAGGCGTCCTGTGACTTCCTGGAGTTCGGGGTGCTGAGGGTCCAGAGCCCGCGCCTCCTCGAGCACTTGCTGCGCGATGTCTGGAACGTCAGCGTCCAGTGCGGCGGATGCGCGCAGCAGGCAGCGATCCGCCCGCCGACGCCGCATGCGCGATTCGAAACTTTGCCATTCGCTGGTGGAGGTATGGCTCTCAGGCACGTCCACCCCGGTGCAAAGTCCGGGCTCAGCCGTACGTGCCGTTTCGCCCACCAAATCTGTAATTAGATGGGCATCTACTTACCGGAAGGATGCACCGATTATCCCGGTTGAGCCGAACCATTCCAATCGCGCGTCGACGCCGGGACACCCGGCGATTCTGTCAGATGCTCAATCGATGAACTTCGGCGCACACTCTTCTGGTTGGACGGGTCCCATCCGTCGGGCACCGGGTAGGCTGCATTACCCACACACCCAACGTGCCCCGCCGTTCGGAGTCGCGTATCCCCAAGCCCGGTTCGTGCAACACGCCGCCAGTCCCAGTCGGGAAAGGCGGCCTACCGGAACCTTTCCTTGTGCGACCGGCATCTCGGCCGCGCGTTTCGGAAGCTCGACAATCTCTGTAATACCTTCGGGCGTAGCGATGAGCGCCGAGCAGTTCATCCGCTCCCAACTCCCCGCGAAGGCTGGCCGCTGCCGACCGCGGCCTGACCCGTCGGGAGCGAAGGTATAGGAGGAATAGATCTCGGCGGGCTACAGATATGTGCCACGCGATCTATGGCGCGCGCTGTATTGACGAGCTAGACTCGTTATCGCACTCTCGCTCCCCCGAGATGCGCAGGTGACGCTTCATGGCTCTAGTAACGCTCGTTCCCAGGGGATTCCCTTGTCCCTATTGTGGTCGTCCCGATGTCGGACTGCTGCAACACCGCCTGACTGAACTCGAAATCGACAATGCGCTGCTTGTGGAGGCTTCCGAGACGTTCGGCGCACTCGCGGAACGCTTGAGCGATCGACTCCGTAACGTTCACGCGCAATCGACGCAGCCGGGGCGCGACTAACATGGAGCTATATACCGACTGGAGTGGAGCCATCCGAGAGGCCTCGCGCGAGGCGTGTGGGATGCTGGGTCTCGGCCGCAAGGGCGCGATCCGTCGAACGCTGCCGCACTTTTTCGTCAAGAACCGGGAACGAGTCTTCGAGATGATGCTGACTGCGACTGGGGGCACGACGACGCACTTTGCGACGGTGCTGCAGAGTCTACAAGGAAAGCGGCGGCGAGTAATAGTCACGATCAGCCGCGGCGGAAATCAGCGTCACGATCGGCTGATCTGGGTCTTGTCTCCCATCGATGAGGGAATTGCTTAAGCCATCCGCGGCCCGAACGGGAAGCAACTTGCGGACGGTACCAGTGCCGCTCCCCGGTGCCCTTTAGGGGACACTGTCGATTAACCGCGGGTCCTCCGGTCTTTCACCGAATCGGCGGGGTCAGGACCGTATCGACAACGCACACGATTGTGGTCACGGCTGCATTGGGGAGATATTGTCGCCGCGTGAGTTAGGCGGCGTTCTCCTTCGCCTCACCGACCGTGATCTTCAGTTTCTCTTGTACGCCATCAGCGAAGCGGACGCCGGCGCGCACGAGCGGCAGCGACTCAGAGCCATTCACCTTTCGCCAGCGCTCTTCCGCCATCGCCAGGAGCTTGAAGGCCATCATCAGGTGGCGGCGCGATTCGCTTCAAGCCGAAGACCGCGGCTTTCGCTGGGGCCTGGCCATCCGGGTACCCACTTGAGATCCGCTCACCGGCTTCGTTCGAGCGCAGGGTTCGTGCCGCGCGGCCGGGTAGATGGTGAAACGCTGGGAGCAGACCGGCTCTGCCAGTACGGCGAAATTTCGTCGCTGAGTCGTCTGCCGAAAACCCGCGAAAGGCACGCGCGGAGCGACGGGCCCAGGTCTCTTCCAATCGCCACAATGCCCCGGGGTGGGGTCGCGCTTGTCGCACATCCGTCGCACATCAGTCGTTTCGGGGCGGCCAGCCGGTGTCGTCGGGAGGTAGCTCGATTGAAGGAAGGCCCGTCGCTACGGGCTGAATTGAT